>CAINGK010000072.1 GCA_903848465.1 uncultured Verrucomicrobiota bacterium | reverse complement strand
CCGCAAGCCGCGAGGCTTGACACCTCCATTGCGACAAAACAAATGTCGCCGCGCGGTTTTCGACCCAAGCAGCCTTCCGAAATCCAAAACAACAATTCCGTGCGAAAAAAGTGTATAAAGACCAGGGCGACAGCCCGCCCATCTGCCAGCGTTCACGCCAATCACCCAACATCTCCTCTTAAAAGCAGGGTGATAAACATGCACCGAAACTAATTTCAGGTAGGTGCGTGAGGAGACACACTCCGTCATGTTGTCTGAGGTGGCAGGAATCTTCGACCCTCCCGCAGAGGGGAGGAGAGGCAAAGGGAGCAGAGAATCGATTCAATCTCTGCCACCTCTGCACCTTTGCCCCTCTGCGGCAAACCGAACATCCTCAGACTCACCATGCCGGAAATGAATTTTGGAAATCGCTACAAGCGCACCAAAATTTATTTTAATTTTCTGAACTTCGTCACCAAACTTGGCCCGACGGCTGCTCTATCATTAACTCAGTTGGGGCGCGAGCTTCACAAATATTTCTCGGGTTCGCCTGAGGAAACACACAACGAGCTGGAGAGTCGCTTCATGGTTGGGACTCTCTGGTCACCTAAAGGCCCGGAAGGATTTTGGTTGGGTCCTTCCGGGCCGAGTTGTCTCCAGACACCGGCCTCAAGCCGCGAAAAAGCTGCGACGGTTTTTACGGTCTAACTCAAGCGCGGGCATCGACCCCAATGGCCTCAGTCAGTTTGTGATGCCGCTGCATACGCCCAGATAGGAAATCAGTTCTGTTCAGTATAAAAGCGCAGGTCTGGCCCGTCGGCTGCTATATCAGTTACTCAGTTGGGGCGAAAGCTTCACAAACATTTCTCAGGTTCGCCTGAGGAAACACACAACGAGCTGGGGAGTCGCTTCATGGTTGGGACTCCTTGGTCACCTAAAGGCCCGGGAGGATTTTGGTTGGGTTCTCCCGGGCCGAGTTGTTTTGCGACACCGGCACCGGACGCGGCAGGGGGCAGCAGCAAGCTCCCACAAGTTTCGCGGTCACGTTTAGACGAGATCTTCTACTCCAACGCCCGCACCCGCAGATGACGCAGCGTGTAAAACGGCGCATCCGATTCGGTCATGCGTCGCGCTCCTTGCTTCCGTTTCGGCCCGAAGTGCTCGCGCTGCGAGTCAAAGATGCCTTCCACAAACTCCCTGCTGCCCAGCACCACGCCATCAGTAAAATATCTCACCCGCAGTCGCACCAACTCCGCAGGATTCAGCTTCCCCTTCTCTGCCAGCACCGCACGGGCGGACTCCGCAGTCACACCACGAGATACCACCTTCTCATTTTGCGCGTCTTTCACCTCGCGCCCCTCGGCATGCAGCAGACAGCGATACGCCGCAGCCGCATCTGCGCCCCTCCAACCGTCCACCGGCTTGCCCAGTGCCTTGCACAAACCACGCTGCGCTCTCCGACTGCCGCCCAGCGCCTCCGCATAGCCACACCAGCGGTAGTCCTTCGGATCTTTGACCAACCCGGCACGCACCGGATTGAGATCAATGTAAGCCGCCATCGTGCGCAGTGGTTCGCCCTTACCTTCGACCAGCACACTCTTGAAACGGTCCATCCACAGCGTGCCACGCCTTCCACGTCGTTTATTGAACCAGCGGCTGAAACGCTCCTTCACCTCTTTAACGAACAAGGACAAATCGCAGAAACGCTTCTTGAGCGCCTCCAGCCTCTGCTCAGCCAGCAGCGCCATGCCACGCGTGCGCAGATCAGCCAGTTCCTCGCGCAGCAGACCCACGTACGCGCGACTGTACAGGATGCTCAGATGCTCCAGCAACTTAGCTTCACCATCCGGCCCCGAAAACCGCTGCAACCACGTCTGACGGTGCGGCACCTCAGCCAGCAGATGGAAATGATTACTCATCAAGCAATAGGTCACGACCTTGATGCCCGAGAACTCCGCCATCCGCCAGATCACCCGCCTCAGCGCCTCCTTCTCCACCTCATCGAAGAACACCTCACCGCCGCAAGTGCGCGACATGACGTGGTAACAATACGACTCCAGCGGCCCCTTCCCGAGAACACGATGCCGCCCACCCGACCACGACCGCGCGCCAGGATAAAGCCCCGTTTTCGCATTCACACCAACAAGCTGCGCTTCAAGCGCGAGCGCCTGGGGATCAGAGGTTTGAGCGTGTTTCATAGCGCGAACAGTGGAATGAAAACTACCGCGCGCAACAACTTAATGCCTGGCATTATTTAGCAACAACGGGAGGCAAGCTTCAACGGCAGGGACCGTTTATATTGATCATTGCAAATCAATGGCTTCGTGGCTCATTCCACGCCCTTACCAACCCACTATGAAATCAATCGCACCGACTCTTGCCGCTCTCGTGATCACGTTTGCTGGTCTGACCGGATCTACCCCTGCCCAAACCGTGAGTGACGCCAAACCTGTGAAAATCGTGATGGAAACCAGCAAAGGTACCATCGAACTCGAACTCGACGCTGCCAAGGCCCCCATCTCTGTCGCCAATTTTGTCAGCTATGTGAAAAAGGGCTTTTACGACGGCCTGATCTTCCACCGTGTGATCCCTGACTTCATGGTGCAGGGC
This sequence comes from uncultured Verrucomicrobiota bacterium, assembly GCA_903848465.1. Classification (GTDB taxonomy): domain Bacteria; phylum Verrucomicrobiota; class Verrucomicrobiia; order Verrucomicrobiales; family Verrucomicrobiaceae; genus Prosthecobacter. The sequence goes on along the minus strand of CAINGK010000072.1, from coordinate 127,428 downwards.
GGTGGCTTCACCCCGGACATGCAGCAGAAGGAGCCGGACGCCAAGATCCAAAACGAAGCCAAGAACGGCCTCAAGAACGTCAAGGGCACCCTCGCCATGGCCCGCACGCCAGATCCACACAGCGCCAGCTCGCAGTTCTTCATCAATCTCAAGGACAACAGCTTCCTCGACTATCCTGGACAGGATGGCTGGGGCTACTGCGTCTTCGGCAAGATCAGCAAAGGCATGGACGTCGTCGAAGCGATGGCCAAAGTCGCCACGGGTCGCAAAGGCCCGCACGGTGACGTGCCTGTGGAACCTATCACCATCAAGAGCGCCAAGATCGCGGAGTAATCTCCGCCAGCGCTTTGCTGCCAAACTTCCCATGCCAGCCGGTCACTCCGGCTGGCATTTTTTTTGATCACATGAACTTCTTCACGCGATCATGCACATCGGTTTCGAGGCGCTTCACGTAATTGGTCGCGTACTCCACCGGACACAGGCTGTCATCCTTGGTGAGGGGCGTCAGATCCATCGCAAAGGTCAGCAGGCTGGTCTTGTCCGTGGTGTGGGAGTCAAAGTAGGTCGCATTGGCGTGGCGCAGGCCCTCTTCGGCCAAGTCATAGCGCTTGCCGCCGCTGATCTGCGAATCAAACACTCCGAGGAGCGGGCGCAGCATGTGCGGGTGTTTGTCCACCCACAGCATCTCCTTGTCCTCAGCGAGTAGCCAGTCGAGCTTGCGCCAGACTTCGCAGCCATAGACTTTCTCAGGACGCATTTCCGGCGGCAGCTCGCGGATGGCCTCCAGGCAGCGCAAAAAGGTCGCCACATGGGTGTCATGCCGGTCACAGGGGTTGTGAAGATAAAGAAACTTGGGCTGGGCATGCTCCAGCACGAACCGCAAATCCTCCAAGGCTGGCGCATGCTTGGGCTTTTTGATGTCCTCGCTCGGATAACCGAGTTGCACCATGAAGCTGTACTCACCCACGTAGGCGGCCTTGCGCTGCTCTATGAGGCGCACTTTCTGCATCTCCTCGTCCGTGTAGGATTCATACGGACCTTTGCGGGGGCTACCGGCACCGTCCGTTACCACCACGCCGCCAAACCACTGCGACTTGTGGTGAAAGCACTCGGTGATGCCGTGGTACGCGGCGATTTCGAGGTCGTCCTGATGCGAAACGATGCCTAGATGGGTCACGCGGCGCAGCGCGGTCCACGGTTCAGTTTCGTCAGGAATGTAAAGGTCGTGTTTGGGATGTCGAAATTGCACAGTAAGCTGACCATGCACGGCACAGCCGGTTCTGCAAAGTGCATTCCCAGCCTCCCTCCTATCGTCTGGACAAAGCCATGCACCACGCCATGATCGCCGCGCCATTCATCCACCCCAGCAGCCCTTCCCCATGAGCTTCATTTCCCAAATTTCCGAAGACCTTAAAAACGCCATGCGTGCCAAGGACACCGTGGCTCTCAACGTCATCCGCAACCTCAAGTCTGCCCTCAAATATGCCGCCATCGAAAAACTCGGTGCAGATGGTGAACTAGGCGACACCGACGCCCTGGCCGTCGTCCGCAAGGAGATCAAAAAACTGCAGGACTCCGTGGAAGGTGCCGAGAAAGCTGGCCGCCCCGAAGCCGTGGCTGCGGCCAAGGCTGAGATCGCCGTGCTGGAAAAATACCTCCCTGCCGCCATGAGCACAGAAGAACTGGGCACGCTCGTCGAAACCGTCATCGCCGAACTCGGTGCCAGCTCCAAGAAGGACATGGGCGGCGTGATGAAGGCGCTACAGGAGCGCGTCGCGGGCCGTGCCGACAGCAAATCCATCTCGACCGAAGTCTCCAAACGCCTCGCATAAATCGGTGACTGCCCTGCCGCCACCGTTGCCATAATCCACCGGCTTTTATGACTTCCGCCATCATCGTAGCCGCTGGCAGCAGCCGACGCATGGGCTTCAACAAGCTCCTAGCACCGATTGCGGGCATTCCTGTGCTGAAACGTACGTTGGGTGTCTTCCAGGCCTGTGCCGCCATTGATGAAATCATCGTCGTCACCAGTGATGCCCTGCGCCCGGACCTCACCGCCTGGTGCGCCAGCGGTCTAGCCAAGATCACGCAGATCATTACCGGCGGCGTCGAGCGCCACCTCTCCGTGCATGCCGGTTTGCAGGCAATGAATCCCGCCTGCCAGATCGTCGCGGTGCATGATGGCGCACGCCCCCTCATCTCGGTGGCACAGGTCACCCGCTGCATTGATGCCGCCCGCACCAAGGCCGCCGTGGCCTGCGCCAGGCCCATGACCGAGACCCTCAAGCGCTGCGACAACGAAGGCCGCATCATCGACTCCATTGACCGCACCAACGCCTGGATCATGGAGACGCCGCAGGTGTTTCAGCGCGATCTGCTGGTGCGGGCGTATGACGCGGTGCTGCGTGACGGACTCCACGTCACCGATGAAGTGTCCGCCGTGCAGCACCTCGGTGAATCTGTCTTTGTCGTCGAAAACTTTGAACTGAACCCCAAGATCACGTTCCCGGCAGACATTCTGCTGGCACAGCGATTTGTCGATTGATCGACGCCCATGCCCGAATCCGCCGAACTCGACAGCGCACCGCATCTGCCACGCCGCAACTGGGCGTCCATCGTGCTTGTACTTTTTGTGCAGGCGATGAATTCGTTCAGCGATAACTTCGTGAAGATGCTGCTGATCGCGCTGTCGATCATCATTGCCAAAGACTCCTGGGTAGGGCGCCACATGGAGCTATGGCTTGGGGCTATCTTTTCACTGCCCTACATGATCTTTGCCCCGCTGGCCGGTTATTGGTCGGATCGTTTTTCCAAGCGCAAGGTCATCGTCTGGATGCAGGTGATGCAGATCATCTGCTTCGTCTGGCTGGCACTCGCGCTGTGGATGAAGCGCGTGCCCGGCTCGCTGGAGATCTGCCTGCTCGGTTTCTTTGTGCTCGCCGTGCAGGCTGCCATCCTGAGTCCGGCCAAGATGGGCATCATGAAGGAACTGGCCGGTTCACGCCGCCTCGGTCGCGTCTCCGGCTGGCTACAGGTGACGATGCTCGCCGGCATTCTCGGCGGCATGTGGGCTGGCGGCATCTGGTATGGCACCGAGTATGAAAAGACCCACGACGCCTGGATGTCCGCGCTGTGGCCGCTAATCATCATCAGCATCCTGGGCATCGTGGAACTCATCGCCGCCATCTGCATTCAAACCACGCCCGCTCATACCGAAGTCCACTGGCGCAAAGGCATGGCGCTAGAGCATTTCGAAAGCCTCAAAATCGTCTTCCGCCGCCGCTCCATTCGCCTCGCGGCACTAGGCGTCACCTACTTCTGGTTCATCTCCAACGCGCTGAGTTTCATCCTCGTCACGCTCACCAAGGAGCTACACCCAGACACCGGTCATGGCGACGGCCCGATGGAACTCGCCAAAGTCGCCGGCATCCTCGGCATCGGCGTGATCAGCGGCAGCATCTTTGCCTCCCACATCTGCCGCAACCGCATTGAACTGGGTTTGATTCCCCTGGGTGGTTTCGGGCTGGTGGCCGGACTGCTCTGGTCGGGGCTGGCCACGTTGGGCAGCAGTTGGATGTACGCGGGTATCATCTTCACCGGTGCTGCGGGTGGCTGCTTCATGGTGCCGCTGTATGCCTTCGCCCAAGACAAGGCTGAAAAGCAGGAGAAAGCTCGCATTCATGCCGGCATGAACCTGATGGACTGCCTCGGCACCCTCGTCGCTGTGGCCATCGTGGCGCTGATGAAAGCAGCCAATCTGAGTTCCTCCACCCAGTTTCTGCTGCTGGCCATTCCGACCTTCTTCGCCGCCGTTTATATCATGCGCCTACTGCCGCAGGATCTGGTGCGTTTTCTCATGCTGGCCGCCGTGCGCTTCACCTACAAGGTGAAATCCGTGCATATGGAACGCATCCCCGCCACCGGCGGAGTGCTGCTGCTACCGAACCACGTCAGCTATGTGGATGCTCTCATTGTCGGCTCCGCCAGCCGCCGCCCGGTGCGGTTCGTCATGTGGGATGCGCTGTACAATCTGTGGTGGCTGAAGTGGCTCATGCGCCTCGTCGGCACCGTGCCGATTTCCGCTACCCGCGCCAAGGATGCCATCCGTGCAGTGGCTGCGGCGCTCAAGGAAGGAGAAGTCGTCTGCCTCTTTCCCGAAGGCCAGATCACCCGCCACGGCATGATCAATGAGCTGCACAAAGGCTTCGAACTCATGGCGCGTCAGGGCGATGCCCAGGTGGTGCCGGTCTATCTCGACGGCTTGTACGGCAGCATCTTTTCCTTCCAGGGCGGCAAGTTCTTCACCAAGCGCCCCAAACACCTGCGCTATCCCGTCGAAGTGCATTTTGGCGAACCCCTCGGCGCTCGTGCCGCCACCGCCGAGGTGATGCGACACGCCATGCTCGCTCTGAGCAGTGCGGCATTCCTCAAGCGCAAAAGCTGGAGTCATGCCGAAGCTGATCTGGCCGCCTTTGCCAACGCCCTGCGTCTGGCCGAAATCGAATGGCATCAACCCGGCGATGTGTTTCTCAGTCTCGAACCCGAGGGCAGCATCATCCATCGCACCGTCAAGGCGCTCACCCAGGTGGTGCCCGGCACCAAGTTCATCGACCACGCGCCCGAGGCCCATGCCACCCACATCGTCGCCTTCTGCACCCGCAATACGCTGGGCCAACTAACCGGCCAGGAGCGCCTCGCCTTCTGCCTCGACAGCGATCTGGCTCCCCTGCCCCAGACCACCGCCCTACGTGGTTACATTGATGCCGCCACCGACCTCATCCTCAGCACCGAAGTTCCCAACCCAACCATGCCAGCCGGTGACAAAGACGAACAGCTTGGCCAGAAAGCTAACTCCCTTGGCCGCCTGCTACCGGGCCTGATCATCGAATCCACCGCCGACGGTCTCCGCATCAGCGGCCTCCTGCCAAACGATGCCCGCAGCGCCAGTATCCCCGGTGTGAAAATGGACGACCAGGGCTTCCTCGTCAGCCGCCAGCTCACTCCGACATGAACAGGGCCTGAATGTCCGACTGGGTGAGCTGGAGTTTGTCGGCACGCCCTGCGAGCAGGCCCTCCACCAGCGCGGATTTCCGCTGCTGCATTTTGACGATGCGTTCTTCGATGGTGTTTTCGCAGATGAGCTTGTGAACGAAAACGGGGTTCTTCTGGCCGATGCGGTGCGCACGGTCGCTGGCCTGCGCCTCGGCGGCGGGGTTCCACCAGGGGTCGTAATGAATGACCGTGTCGGCGGTGGTCAGGTTGATGCCTGCACCGCCCGCTTTGAGGCTAATGAGGAACACGGGCACCTTGCCCGCCTGGAATTCCTTGATCGGAGTTTCACGGTCTTTCGTGCTGCCAGTGAGCTTCACATAGCGCGTACCATCTTTCTTAAGGCGGGCTTCGATAATGGCCAGCATTTCGGTGAACTGCGAGAAGATGAGAATGCGGCGACCTTCCTCGATGAGTTCGGGCAGCAAATCATCCATGAGGAAGGCCGTTTTTGCGGAATCCGACACACCGCGCGCGGTCTCCTGCTTCAGCAATTGCGGGTGACAGCAGACCTGCCGCAGCTTGAGCAGCGCATCGAGCACAACGATTTGCGAGCGCTCCAACCCATTGGCCGCAATGGCCTCGCGTACGCGTTCGTCCATGGCTGCACGGATGGTTTCATACAGATCGGTCTGCTCCTTGCCGAGTTCGATGCTGTGCAGGATTTCCGTCTTCGGCGGCAGCTCTTTGGCCACGGCATCTTTCGTGCGGCGCAGCAGCAGCGGCTGAATGCGGGTGCTCAGTTGTTTCTGGCGCTCCTCATCGGCATCGCGCTCGATGGGGTTGCGGTAATGCTGGCGGAAGGTTTCTGCATCGCTGAGCAAGCCAGGCATGAGGAAATGAAATAGGCTCCACAATTCGCCCAGGTGGTTTTCCATCGGGGTGCCGGTGAGGCAGAGGCGGTGCTTGGCTTTCAAGCCGCTGCAAGTCTGCGCCGCGAGGCTCTTGGGATTCTTGATGTTCTGTGCTTCATCCAGTGCAACTACATGCCACTCCTGTGCCTGCATCACATCGGCATCTCGCACGAGGAGCGGGAAACTGGTGACAACAAGATCGTATTGCTTGAGGTGCTTGAAGTCGCTCTTGCGTGACTGACCGTGCATGAGCAGCAGGCTGAGCGTCGGCGTGAATTTGATGGCTTCGTTGATCCAGTTCCGCAGCACGCTCGTGGATGCCACGATGAGGCAGGGGTGCTGCATGCGACCACTTTCCTTTTCGATCAGGATGTGCGTGAGCGTTTGCAGCGTTTTGCCCAGGCCCATGTCATCGGCCAGAATGCCGTGCAGGCCGAACTCGCGCAGGAACTGCATCCATGAAGCGCCCTCGCGCTGGTAATCGCGCAGGCTGGCCTTCAAGGAGGCGGGCGGATCAATCAGACCGATCTCACGGAAACTGCCGAGCTGCTGGCTGAGCGCGGTCAGCTCATCGGGCACACTGATCGGCAGTCCATCCAGCGAAGCGAGCTGCGCAGCGCGCAGCTTGTCGAGCTGGAGCTTGCCATCCTTGCGCACAGGGCGCGTGGCGAGGAGTTCATCAAAGAAGCGCAGCAGCACCACGAGGCGATGGGCGGGCACGGAGAGCACATCGCCTCGGTCGCTGCCGAGGGAGAGCAGGAAGCGCTGATCCAGGTTTTTTTCCAGCACAGCGGCGTTGAGGCCCTGATCAATGCAGTCCACCAGCAGTGGCACCATCGAGATGCGCTGGCCTTCGATTTCGATGCCGAGATCCAGCGAGAACCAATCGCGCCCATCGGCATCTCCTGCGAGATCGGTGAACCACTTGTCTTCAGCGGCTTCATGAATTTGAAAGCCGATTTCTTCCGGAACCTCCACACGCCAGCCGCGCTCACGCAGCTTGGGTATCTGGTCCTTGAGAAACTGCGACCAAAACAGGGCCTGATCTCCCTCCACGGCCATAAAGCCCAGGGTGGACTCTGTGGCCTTTGCACCGGGCAGCGCTTCTGAAAATGATTTGAAACCCAGGCCGGACAATTCCGCCAGCAGCAGGCGCTCTGCGCGCAGATTGCGCACCAGCGTATGGCGCGTCTCATTTTCATCCTGCCAATGATGCGCCGGACTGCGCACGAGCATTTCTAAGCGCAGCGGGCAGCCTTCGTATTCGGTGCAGGGATGAATGAAGGCGATGCTGCGCTGAGTCCAGCCGCCGATGTTACGCTTGGCGGTGATCTGCGGCATGTCCACCATCATGCGCCGCACCAGCAAAATGGGAGTGGGTTCGGATGGCGGCAATTCGACTTCGACAGACTCCACAGATGGTTCCGACTCTCCTTCCGCAGCCACCGCCGTTTTCTCGCGTACCTGCGCCATGCCTTCGATGCGCCTGCGGCCTTCCTCAAGATCAAGCATCAGCATCAGAGCCGCCGCATGCTGGCACATCGAACCCGTCGCGCAGGTGCAGTGCGTGGTCAGGGCCATGCTGCCGTCATCCCGCAGCACTAAATGCGCCGTGATGGCGGCGGAATTGAACAAGCCCGTGCCGACTCCCGCAATGATCTCCACCTCATTCTCTGCGCATACATGCACTCCCGCGAGACCGACGTCGCCATGCTTGAGCAGCCGCCCGCCCTCCTCGATCTGTTGCCTTCGAAAAAGCCACAACCACGATTTCGAACGCACCTGCGCCCAGAGTTTGGGGAATGAGAAATTGCCGATGACCATGAATGCTCAGTCAAACTCCGTGCTTCACCTCATCCCACGCGGCGTCCATTTGCTCCAGTGAGAGCTTGCCGAGTTCATGGCCTTGCCCGCGCAGATGCGTTTCCATCGCGTGAAAGCGGCGGGTGAATTTTTCATTGGCGGCCGCCAGGGCGGGTTCGGATTCGATGCCGAGTTTTCGCGCGAGATTAACGACGCTGAAGAGCAGATCGCCCAGTTCTTCTTCCATGTGGGCTTGGTCGCCTGAGGCGATGGCTTCTTCGAGTTCGGCAGCCTCTTCGCGAATCTTGGCAAAGACGGGCGTGGCGTCCGGCCAGTCGAACCCGACACGGGCAGCTTTCTTTTGCAGTTTCTGCGCACGCATGAGTGCAGGCAGGCCGTTGCCCGTGCCGTGGAGCAGGCCTTCGTGTTCGGTGCCTTTTTCCGTGCGCTTGATGGCATCCCATTGCTTCAGCACGGCATCTGAGGTGGCGGCGCGGGTGTCGCCAAAGACATGCGGATGGCGGCGGATGAGCTTTTCGGTCAGGCCGTGCGCCATGGTGTCGAGATCGAAGGCACCGGTTTCACTGGCAATCTCCGCATGCAGTACGGGCTGGAGCAGGATGTCGCCGAGTTCATCGCAAATCTGGGCCGGGTCACCGCTGCGGATCGCATCCGCCACCTCGTAGGCCTCTTCGATGACGTGGGGGATGAGAGATGTGTGCGTCTGCTCCATGTCCCATGGGCAGCCGCCCGGCGCACGCAGGCGGTGTACGACGTAACGCAGGCGGGTAAGGGCGTCGGGGTGGTTGAGCATTTCTTCCATCCAGGCAGGTAGAGCGGCGCATCCACATGGTCAAGGCTGCGCCGGTTAAGATGTGGTCAGGAACGTGCAAACCATCGACAGCAATAGCGACCGCAAACGTAGTGGCGCATCTGGCGGCATTGAACGGAAAGACGAATCCGAAGAAGTGCGCAACTTGACAGTCCGCAAGATGCCCTTGGCGGCAGCGGCGAGTTGTGGCAGATTGTCTCCATGTCCGCAGCCACAGACGCCTTCACCTACCTCGACTCACGCACCGAGCGCTCGGGCGACGAGGTGTCTGCGGGGCGTTTTCGTTTAATTGCCAACAAAATCGAAGAAGACCCCTCGCTGCTCCAGATTCCCTTGGAGAACATTGAGCGCTGGCTTTCCCAGGGGCATCGGAGCGTGGCGCGGCTTGAAGGCTGGCGCGCCATGCTGGAAGATGCTCGGCTGTCTCATGCAGGACTGTCTCGATTGCTTGAACTGTTGCGCGACGAATCGTGGGAATCACAGCTCTGGAAAGGCTTCTCGCCATTTCCAGGCATCCTCAGCAGCGAAGAACTCCAGCGCCTATCATGGAAATCTCGACACTGAATCTGCTGTTGAAGTCCGTTCGTGACGCCGCGCCGGATAGGAAGATCATCGTATTTGGCTCATCCTCCTTGTTCGCTTCATTTCCTGACACCGATCCCGAATTGATTGGCACCGCAGTCACCACAGACCACACCGCTGCATGGCAGGAGGTGGAACAGGGCGTGGCGCAGAACAAGATCCGTTTGCTGCGCTCCGCGTTTCTTGAGTCCAAGTCCGGCATGCGCAGCACTTTTGAATCCGGCCGCGAGGTTATCTACGTTACGGAAACGTCCAGCAACGCGCTGGAACTTTCTGCCAACAATAGCAACACTCCCGGCAGCAACGACAAAGATGCCAAGCCCTCGCAGACGAGCATCAGCAACGTCCATGTCTCCAATCTTGCAGCGCCACGCTTTTCCTCCGCCGCTCAAATGCGCCTGGTCGGACTGCGCTTTGAAATGGAGGGAACTGTCGGCTACTCCGATCCAGACGCGGTCGAGCTCACGACAATCATCAACTATGACTATGCCAGCCCGGTGGTCGCAGACTCTTCCCAATTGCCAGACGCCAAAACGATTCGTCCTTTGAACCGCAGCATTCAGTTTCATCAGGCCCAGTGCACGATGGGCACCACCGTGGCCAGCGGCACCTATCGTCTGCTGAGTGTGTGGAAACATGAAGGCACGCCTGAGTTTGACACGGCGGACGTCCTTCAGGCCGCATTTCTGAGCATCGAAATCGTGCCAGTGGAGCGGGCCCAGCAACCCTGACCTCACATCGCTCCCGATGGTGGCTCCGGTTCGGGCAGGGTGATGAGTGCCGTCGAAGGCGTGCCGCTGCCTTTGCCGAGGCGGCCGCTGTAGAGGTCGATGGCGCGTTTGGCGATGATGTCGATCAAGGCGGGCTGCAGGGTGCGGGCGGCGACGTTGGAGACGGCCATGCTGGCCCACATAACGGGAGAATTGAAACGCAGCACCTGCCAGTAGGGCAGCAGGCGCTTGTACCATTTGTTCGCCGTTTGCACTCTCTCGTGCTTGGCGATCTTGTGGGTCATTTCCCAGGTTTTCAGCGCGGTGCTGGCACTGACATCCACGAGGCGGCCGATGGAGCGGGTTTGGAGAAAGTCAGCCACGTCCATGGCGGCGAGATGCACGGCGCGGGAGAACTGGCTGAGGCCCGGGGCGAGCAGCGCCTCCTGCTTACCGGGGTGGTAGATGTCGGCGATTTCGCGCACGAGCTTCGGCACTTCGTCCACCAAGGGTGGCAGCCACTCAGGGTTCAGGTTCTTCTGCCAGCGCAGGCGGTTTTTGCAGGCCTCGACTGCCGCACGGGCTTTTTCGTCTGCCAGACCGCATTCGGGATACACATAACTGGCCAGCGCATGCCGCGCCGCGCGCAGATCGGCAGCGAAGCGCAGCAGCTTCCAGATCACAATCGATGCTGCGCCGATGAGGACTCCGGCAAGAAAGGTCAGAATGTGGCCCCAAGGCATGCTCATACGGGAGAGCACCCTGGGCAGGGTGTCAACATGGCGAAAGTGGCGAGACAGCCTGCTTGCGGCGGCGGGATGACACGCCATAGATGCGCTCCTCACCATGTCCTCCATTTTCGAACTCTTCTCTCTTCAAGGCAAAACCGCTGTCGTGATTGGCGGCACAGGCGAACTCTGCGGTGCCATCGCAGAAGGCTATGCATCTGCGGGTGCGGAGGTCGTGCTCGTCGGGCGCGATCAGTCGAAAGCCGACAAGCGCCTGGAGACCATTCAAGCAGCAGGCGGACAGGCCTACTTTGTTTCCGCAGACGCCAGCCGCAAAGCCGACCTGCAGATCCTGCTCGATCAGGTGCTGGAGCGCTCCGGTGGCTGCCACATTCTCATCAATGGCGCTGGCGTGAACTCCGCCACGCCATTCCTCGACATTCCCGAGGAGGAATACGACCGGATCATGAACATCAATACCAAGGGCGTGTTCCTGGCCTGCCAGGTGTTTGGCAAATACTTCGTGGATAACAAAGTTCCGGCCTCCATCATCAATCTCGGTTCCATGTCCGGCCTGCTGCCACTGAGCCGTGTGTTCACGTATTCGATGTCCAAAGGTGCGGTACACAATCTGAGCAAGAACCTCGCGCGTGAGTGGGCACCGTTGGGCATCCGTGTGAACACGCTGGTGCCCGGCTTCTTCCCCGCCGAGCAGAACAAAAAAGTGCTCACGCCTGACCGTGTGGCGAAGATCATGGGCCATACGCCAATGAACCGCTTTGGCGAAGCCAAGGAACTCGTTGCCGCAGCTCTGCTGCTTGCTGGAGCAGGCAGCTCCTTCATCACCGGCCATGAGATGGTCGTGGATGGCGGGTATTCGTCGCAGACGATCTGAGGTTTAAACTCCCAGCGATAGAATCGCAATAATGAGCACGTTTAAGTCAGTGGTAAGACCTCTAACCACATGGCTTTTTCATCCATCAAACCGCAGCGCAGCCTCGTCGAGGAGGTGTGCGCACGCATCGCATCTGAAATTCGGGACGAAGGCGGCGGGGGCAATGGGTGGCTGCCGCCGGAGCGTGATCTGGCGCTGAAACTCGGTGTGAGCCGCCCGGTGATTCGAGAAGCAACGAAGCGACTGGAGTTGCAAGGCCTGCTGGAAGTGAAGCATGGCGTCGGCACGAAGGTGGTGGACATGCTGCATAAGCCGCTGAACGGCTCGCTGGCGCTGCTGATTCCCGATGACAAGGAACGGCTGCGTCAGCTCATCCAGGTGCGCTTCATGCTTGAGCCGGAGAATGCACGGCTCGCGGCCGAGAATGCTACGGCGGCGCAGATTCGTAGGTTGCGTGCGGCATTGAAGGAGCTGGAGGAAACGACGGATTTTGAAACCGCCGTGGTGGCTGACATGATGTTTCATCGCGAGGTGGCGGCGGCTTCGGGCAATCAGATTGCCAATCTGCTGCTGCATTCTCTCTCTGATTTGCTTCAGGCCAGCCTCAAGCATGGATACAGCCGCACCTCGACGGACAATGCCGTGCGGCAGCATGCCGCTGTGCTCAGCGCCATCGAGAAACGAGACCCCGCCGCCGCAGTGAAAGCGATGCGTGAGCATCTAATCACAGCAGAGACCGATCTGGCCCTGCCGAAAGCCAAAAAAGCCGCCTGAGCATGAAATCACTTCCCTACTTTTCTTTGTTCCTCGCAAGTACCAGCGCCCTCGCTGCTGAACCGGATGCAGCGAAGCTGTTTCATGAGCAGGTGGCACCGATCCTGGTGAAGAACTGCGTCGAATGCCACAACGACGTGACGACGAAAGGCGGCCTGAACATGGGGACGCTGGCGGATGTGCTCAAAGGCGGTGACGATGGTCCAGCGCTGGTTCCGGGCAAAGCTGCGGAGTCATCGCTCTACACGATGATCATGCCGGAGAGCGCAGGTGAGAAGCCGGAGATGCCGAAGAAGAAGCCCGCGCTCTCCAGCGCCGAAACCGATCTCATCAAACGCTGGATCGACATGGGCGCGGCGTGGCCACAGGAGATCGTGCTCAAGGAGAAGCCCAAGGGCGATGTGACGCACTGGTCTTTGCTGCCGCTGAAGTCATCGAAGCTTACGTCCATCGACGCGTTCATTGGTGAGAAGCTGAAAGAGAAAAACCTCGCGATGAATCCACCGGCGGATGCCCGCACTTTTATCCGGCGCGCCAGCTTCGATCTGACTGGACTGCCTCCAACGCCGGAAGAAGCGGCTGCTTTTGAAAAGGAGTTCAGCCGTGATCAAACAACGGCTGTTAAGAATTTGATCGACCGCCTGCTGGCTTCACCACGCTATGGAGAACGATGGGCGAGGCACTGGCTGGATGTGGTGCGCTTTGCGGAAAGCCATGGCTTTGAAATGAACCGTGTGCGGCCCAATGCGTGGCCGTATCGAGACTACGTCATTCGTGCGTTCAATGAGGACAAGCCGTATGACCAGTTTGTGCGTGAGCAGATCGCCGGCGACCAGTTTGGCAAGGATGACGGCACGGGATTTCTCGTGGCTGGTTCCTGGGATCAGGTGAAGGGCCAGGACCCGGTGCTGCGGGCGAATCAACGTGCGGATGAGATGCATGATCTTGTCAGCACCACGGGTAGCACCTTCCTCGGACTCACGATTGGCTGCGCACGCTGCCATGACCACAAGTTCGATCCCATTTTGCAGACCGACTACTACCGCGTGCGGGCCATTTTTGAAGGCGTGCAGCATGCAGAGCGTGAACTGCGCCCGGTGGATGTTGAACAACGACTGAAGCAAGCGGAAGGAGTGCGGGCGGAGATCGCGAAAGTGGATGAGGCACTCGCACGGTTCCAGCCCCGCGCGCAGTTGACCAAGCGTGTCCTGGTGGATGATGATCTGCCTCCACCCACGAAGCCGGATGCGATTGGTTGCGTGCAGATCGAGCAACCATTCAATGGCAAGCCCATCGATTACTCACCGGGCACAGAGCTGGGCCAAGCGTCAGACCCTGGTGATTCGACACGCCTGCCCAACCTCGGTGAAAGCTATCGCTACTGGAATGCAGTGAAGGATGCCGACGCGAAAGATTTCTTCTCATGGAATCCGCGGGTCTCGGGCAAACAACGCATCTGGCTTTCGTGGGCGGCATGGACCACGCACGCGAAGGATGCGCGCTACATCCTCGATCTGGATGGCGATGCGAACACCCAAGGAGATCAGAAGGAAATCGCCAGCGTGGACCAAAGCAAGTTTGCTGACGGCAGCGGTGCGATTCCCGGACAGAAGCGCTGGAGCGGATTCAAGTATGCTGGAACCTATGCGGTGACGAAGGATTCCATCCTCCTCCTGCGCAGCGGCAAACCCGGCGGGCCCACCGTGGCGGATGTGGTGTTGTTTGAAGAATCGGACGGCGCTCAACCGTCATCACAGCCGCATTTACGCGCGCCGGTGACGCATCTGGCCAATCGCGAGAGCTTTGACGCAGTGAAGGCTAGGTTTGTCCGCTTCACAATCCATGCAACGATTGGCGGGCAGCCATGCATTGATGAGCTGGAAGTGTTTTCGACCGGCAAGCAACCGCGCAACGTGGCGCTGGCGAAGAATGGTGCCAAGGTGACGGCTTCGGATGTGTTCAGCGATGGCACGAACCCGATCCATCAGATCGCGCATGCGAACGACGGTCTGTATGGCAATGCGAAGAGCTGGATTTCGAAGAATGCAGGCAAGGGCTGGCTGCAGATCGAGCTTCCGCGTGAGGAAACCATCAGCAGCGTGGTGTGGAGCCGAGATCGCGGAGACAAGAAGGGCAAGGTGTACCAAGATCGTCTTGCCACGGATTATGTGATCGAGACTTCGCTCGATGGGAAAATGTGGCAGGCGGTGGCCTCGTCCGCAGACAGGTTGGGCGTGGAGTATCGTGACCGCATTCGCGACATTCCGACCTTGAGCGGCGTCTCGGCTGAGAATGCCGCCGAAGTGAAGAAGCAAAGCGAGCACCGTGCCGTGCTTCAGCGCAAGCTGAAGGAACTGACGAGTTTTCCCATGGCCTATCTCGGCAAGTTTGAGCAGCCGGAGCCGACCTTCCGCCTGCAACGCGGTGATCCGCTGACACCGCAGGAGGAAGTCGCACCGGGGGCGCTGGCTCAATTCGGCGTGAAGCTGGACCTGCCCAAAGACACACCGGAAGCCGAGCGACGCCTGGCTTTGGCGAAGTGGCTGACCGATCCGCAGAATCCGCTCACGGCACGGGTGATGGTGAACCGAATCTGGCACTATCATTTTGGCACGGGCATCGTCGATACGCCAAGCGATCTCGGTTTCAATGGTGGCAAGCCATCCCACCCCGAGCTGCTTGACTGGCTGGCAGCGCAGTTCATGCAGCATGGCTGGAGCATGAAGGAGGTGCACCGACTGATTATGAACTCAGCGGCTTACCGGCAGTCGAGCACTGCGAATGACGCCGGCATGCTGGCAGATTCAGGCGCGCGGTTGCTGTGGCGCTTTCCGACGCGGCGACTCGAAGCGGAGCCCCTGCGCGATACGATCCTGGCTGTGAGTGGAGTGCTGGATCTGACGATGGGCGGACCGGGATTCGATCTGTTTGTGGCGAATGACAACTATGTGAAGGTGTATCAGTCGAAGCAGGAGTTTGGGCCAGATACGTTCCGGCGCATGGTGTACCAGAGCAAGCCGCGCGTGCAGCTTGATGACACGTTTGGTGCGTTCGATGTGCCGGATGCAGGGCAGATCGCCCCACGTCGCACCTCAAGCACGACGCCGTTGCAGGCGCTGAATTTTCTGAACAGCACGTTTGCCATGCAGCAGAGCGAGTTGCTGGCCGCGCGACTTGAAAAGGAGGCGGGCAACTTGTTACCGACCATCGATAAAACTCCCTTCGGCACCCTGCGCACAATGGCCATACAGGGCAAGAAAAACGCTGACAAGATCACCGCAGCGGAGGTGAAGAGGGCGTTTCAACTGGCCTATCAGCGTGATCCTAATGCGGACGAGTTGGCAGCCTCGACCCATCTGATTTCACAGCACGGGCTGGCGATGTTCTGCCGCGCGCTGTTCAACACGAGCGAGTTCATGACCCTGTATTGATCCTGTTATGCAAAACCATCTTCTTTCCCGTCGAAATTTTCTCAATCAAGGCGTCAGCGGACTGGGCAGCATCGCTTTGACATCGCTGCTGGCGCAGAAGGGCCTGCTGGCAAACGATCCCATTCGCCCGCGCATCGATCCGGCGCATCCCTATGCGCCGCGACCGCCGCATTTTGAGCCGCGGGCGAAGAACGTGCTCGTGATTTTCTGCTCGGGAGCGATGAGCCATGTGGACACGTTTGATTACAAGCCGGAGCTGGTGAAGCGCAACGGCATGCCGCTGCCGGGTGCGGCGGAATTGATCACCTTTCAGGGTGCGCAGGGGAATCTGGTGAAGCCGCTGTGGGAGTTCAAACCGCGCGGGCAGAGCGGCAAGATGATCAGCGACCTGCTGCCGAACATCGCCGAATTTGCGGATGACATGTGCTTCATCCATTCGATGACGGCCAAGTCCAACACACACGGCCCGGCGGAGAATCAGATGAGCACGGGCTTCATCCTCGACGGCTTTCCCGGCATGGGCTCCTGGGTGACGTATGCACTCGGTTCGGAGTGCGATGACATGCCGGCCTTTGTGGCGATCCCCGATCCGCGTGGTGTGCCGCAGATCGGCCCACGGCACTGGAATTCGGCCTTTCTGCCAGCGGCTTTTCAGGGCACGGCATTCAATGCGAGCAAGCCGATCCCCAATCTGATCCGCCCCGCGAGTGTGAGCGAGGCGGCAGACCGCGACACGCGTGCCTTTGTGAACCTGCTCAATCAGCGGCAGGCGCAGGAGCATCCGGCGGACAGCGATCTGGCGGCACGAATTTCGTCCTATGAACTGGCGGCGCGAATGCAGATCGCGGCCTCGGAGGTCGGCAACATGTCGAACGAGAGCAAGGCGACGCTGGACCTCTATGGCGTGAACGACAGCAACGAGACGAAGGCCGGTTTCGCCAAAAACTGTCTGCTGGCACGGCGCTTGATCGAGCGTGGCGTGCGGTTTGTGCAGCTTTTCAACGGCTCCTACGCCATGGGCGAGGGCGTGGGCAACTGGGACGGACACAAGACGATTGAGAAGCAGTACTCGGTGCATGGGCCGATCCTTGACCAGCCGGTGGCCGGGCTGCTGAAAGATTTGAAGGCCCGAGGGCTGCTGCAGGATACGCTGGTGGCCTTTGTGACGGAGTTTGGACGCATGCCGACCTTCCAGAAGGGTGCCAATGGCCGCGACCACAATCCGAAGGGCTTCACCGTCTGGCTGGCCGGAGCCGGGGTGAAAAAGGCCTTCAGCTACGGTGCGACGGACGAATTTGGCTACAAAGCGGCCGAGCGCGTGAGCACTATTTATGACCTGCATGCCACGATTTTGCACCTGCTGGGCATCGACCACGAGCGTCTGAGCTACTATAATAATGGCATCGAACGGCGGCTGACAGATGTCCACGGGCACGTGCTCAAAGACGTGCTGGCATGAGCCAGCCTGAGAATGAGGGGGAAAAAACGTTTGATTTCCTTCTCAAAGTCTCCACCATGCACCTCCCCAAAACCTGACCCCATTCCCGTACCCGTATCATGGCAGTTGTCATCCGTCTCCGTCAAGAAGGCCAAAAAGGCCGTCCAGTCTTCCGTATCGTCGCGGCTGACCAGCGCTTCCCAAAAGAAGGCCGTTTCCTCGAAATCCTCGGTACCTACGATCCTCAAAAGGGCGTCAAAGGTGCAACAGTGAAGCTTGATCGCGTCAACGCCTGGATCTCCCAAGGAGCCAAGCCCTCTGACACCGTCAAGAGCCTCATCAAGCACGCCGCAGCCGTAGTCCCGGCATAAGCAGGTATGGACGCGCCGGAAGCCCTCCGCGAGTTCCTATCCTATGTGGTGGCGAATCTGATCGACCACCCGCAGCAGGCGACGATTGCCATTGGCACCAATATTAATGGTGCTGTCGCCTATCGTGTACAATTAGCACCCGAAGATGTGCGTCATGTCATTGGAAAAAATGGCATGACGATCAGTGCGATCCGCTCCCTGCTCAACACAGCGGCCGCCAAGCACGGGATCAAGATTTCCCTCAAAGTGGGATCGGCACGCGAAGAAGACGCGGAAGCCGGCACTGAGACGCCTCAGGCTGAAGCCTGAGATATTGAGCCTCGCATGCGCCAGATGGCCTGCACTTCGACAATCAAAAATCGATTGCTCGACAATCGTCAATCCTCTGACTTTGGAGTGTCTGGGGCATGCGTGATTGACGCTTGATGAACAACGATTGTTGATTTTTGAAGAGTCGATCCTGCTCTGAAGAAGGCTTGCACCGATTAATCACGCCAGCTTGCTGCCCGCCCACCACCCTACGGCGGCTGCGGTGATTCCTAGCAGCACACTGCCAATGGCATTGAGCACCGCGAGCCAGGAATGCTGGTTGAGCAGCAACAGCCACGAGTCGTTCGCCAGCGTGGAAAAAGTCGTGTAGCCGCCCAGCACCCCGGTGGCGGCGAACAGCCATGGCCCGCTGCCTTTTTCCTTCATGGCAGGCAGGGCAAAGAGGAAGCCCAGTATAAAACTGCCGAGGATGTTGGCGGCGAGCACTCCCCAGGGAAAGACAGCCTTTGGCAGCAGGCGCGCCATGCCGATGACGGTGCCATAACGCAGCACCGAACCGATGCCGCCGCCGAGAAAGACCAGAAGGATGTTTTTCATGCGAGCTTGCCGGTTGTGATCATGTTGCGGACGCTTCCTGCCTGGAGCCGCCAATGGTCTGCGGCGCAATGCGCGCGCGCCACACGTAGCGCTGGAACAGCACCTTGACCGAGGCCGTGAGCGGCACCGCCAAAATGGCACCGAGCAGACCGCCCAGCAGAAGCCCCCACACGAGCACGGAGGCGATCACCGTCATCGGGTGCAGCCCCACGGCTTCCCCCACGATGCGCGGCGTAATAAACAAGGCATCAATTTGCTGCACCAGGGCGAAGACACCGGTGACGACCAGCGGCATGACCCACCAGGGATCGGCTGGAATGAGGGCACTGCCACCCTGCACCGAGGCGATGATCACCGCCGGAATCCAGCACATGGCGATGCCGAGATATGGAATGATCCCTGCCACACACAGCACCAGACCGATGATCAGGCCGAAATCCAGCCCAGCTAACAAGAGTCCGATGCCCGTGGCGATGCCATTGATCACACTCACAAAAAGCTGGCCGCGAAAGAAGGCCACCAGATAGCTGTTGATCTCGTTCAAACAGCTCACCACCTCGTCTTTGAAGGCCGAGGCCCGCAGCGGCAGGTAGTCCGACCACTTCTCCTGAATCCTGGCGCTCTCGATCAGGAAATAATAGAGGTAGAGCGGCACGATGATGAAGGAGAGCATGAAACCGAACACCCCAAGGAAACCTCCCACGCTGGATTTGAGGAAGGTCCAGACAATGCCCGGCACTTTGGGTAGCGTCGTCTTCACCCAGTCACCCCGCAGCAGGGCCTGAAAATCGGTATCGGCCCCGTCGGCTCCCTCTTTAGTAGCCGCTGGAGTCGGCACCTGAGATTCAGGCGAAAGAGCAGGCGTCACCATCGTCTCGACGTGGGGCAGCAGCTTGATGTCGTAGTTCTTTTCGATCTTCGCTGCAAAATCGATCACCGCTTTCTGGGCCTTGGTATAATAGACTGGCACGCGTTCAGCTAAATGGCGGGCGGGATCATCCACCTTCACGACGATCCACCAGCCCAGTCCTCCGATGGCGAGCGTGAACATCGCAAACGCCAGCAGCACCGAACGCTGGCGGTTCAGCCCCCGGCGCTCCAGCCACTCCACACCCGGCTCCAGCAGGTAGGCTAGGACCCCCGCCACGGCGAAGGGCACCAGGATAGGCTGGAGAAAGGACATCACATTCGTCGCCAAATAGATCAGTCCGATGGCCAGCGCCCCGATGACGGTGATAGACACGGCGGTGATGGCCGTCCATAACGCGTTGCGCTGAAAAGCAGTGGGAAGATTCTTCATGGAGAGAATGCCGCGCAGCCTAGCCAGTCGGTGCCGTTTGGGTACTCCAAAGATCGCCACAAATTGGACAGCACAGGCTCACGGCGTATCGTCTCGCACCATGTCCCGCCCGCAACCCCAGCCCGTTGATCCCGCCGAACTCCCGCAACTCGCGCAGGCGACCATGCGTGCCGCGAAGTTTCCCATGCTGGCTACCGTGGATGGCGACCAGCCGCGACTGCGCCCCGTCTCCCCGGTGCGTACGGACGGCTTTACGGTCTATGTCGCCAATCTGCGCCGCTACGGCAAAACGCATGAACTGGCATCCAATCCGAAGGCCGAGTTATGTTACAAGGATGACCAGGACAACCAGGTGCGCATCACCGCCACGGCAGAGATCGTCACGGAGCGTGCGCTGCTGGAGGAAATCTGGGCTGCCAATCCCTTGCTACGCGCTTACCTGGGCAGCATCGACAATCCTGAACTCATCATCTATCGCTTCGTGCCCAACCGGGTGCGCTACATGCGAGAGTGGGCTTTGGCATATTTTGAAGTGCCCTTTTCGGCACATTGCTGAAGTTGATACACGCGTTGGCCTGAGCTGTGCGATGACGTCATCTGTTCAAACGTGCCACCAACTGTGAATAACTTCGTCTTTGTGAATAAGTTCTTGCCAGCCACTGCACGTTCTGACACTCTTCATCAATTACCGTGATTCATTCAAATAATCACATTTCGGGATCGGTACGTTTGGCTCTCCCCCGCGCCAACGAAAAGCTGTCCCCGCCTTTTTCAACGCAGGCAACCACTATACCCACTAAACTACCATGGACCGCGACGACCACCCAGCATCGGTAATTTCTCCCGCCATTTCCACCCGCGCCTCTGACTCTGGTCCTGTTTCTGTGAATTCCTCTTCTCCTTCCGCCTCCTCCTCCCGCCGCCGCCGCGCCGGAACTCCTACCGCCACCAAGACCTTCGTTCTCGACACCAACGTCCTGCTGCACGATCCCGCCTGCATCCACCGCTTTGCCGAGCATCACATCTGCATTCCTGTCGATGTCCTGAGCGAACTTGACCGCTTCAAAAACGAGATGACCGAACGAGGCGCGAATGCCCGTGAGGTGCATCGGGCGCTGATGAAAATCTTTGCCACTAAGGGTGCCTCAGTGACCAGTGGCGTCCCTACGGACGGCGGCGGCAGCATCCGCGTCGCTGTTTATGATCCCGCAGAGGCGCGTAAACACGCCAGCGTGCAGGGATTCGAACGTATTTTCCACGATCTGGACAAAGCCGACCACCGCATCCTGGCCTGCACACTCTGGTTGAGCGAGCAGGTTTCT
Organism: uncultured Verrucomicrobiota bacterium; assembly: GCA_903848465.1. Classification (GTDB taxonomy): domain Bacteria; phylum Verrucomicrobiota; class Verrucomicrobiia; order Verrucomicrobiales; family Verrucomicrobiaceae; genus Prosthecobacter. The sequence continues at coordinate 106,472 of CAINGK010000072.1, read as the reverse complement.
CCGCCGGTCATTCTCGTCAGCAAAGACCTCAACATGCAGCTCAAGGCGCGTGCCGTGGGCATTGAGTGTGAGGATTACCTGCATGACAAAGTGGAGCCGCGTGAAGTGGCCAATTTCGACATCGCCCGCGTCGATGTCAGCCAGCATGAACTGCAACGTTTCGCCAGCAGCGGGTGCCTCTCTCTACCGGAAACCCGCACTGTGGGCATGGTCGTCAATGACTACGCCCTGCTCTCCGCCGGCGACAAAGCCACCATGCCTGCAAAGCTCAGTGCCAACGGCGAATTTATCCGCCTGCATCACACGCCGGAGTCGATCAAGGTCGGTCATGGCCGCGCCATCAAACCGATGAATCTCGGTCAGGCCTGCTTCCTGGATGCCCTGCTCGACCCTGAGATCAGCCTCGTCACTTGTTACGGCCAGGCTGGCACGGGCAAGACCCTGCTCGCCGTCGCAGCCGCATTGCAGCAGGTGTTCAACCGCACTTACCACGGCGTCACCGTGAGCCGACCCATCGTGGCCATGGGTCAGACCGTCGGATTTCTGCCCGGTTCATTGCAGGAAAAAATGCGCCCATGGCTGCAGCCCGTTTATGACGCGCTCGATCTCCTGATGCGGCCCATGGAAGGTACCCAGCAGGGTCCGGCACGAAAAAAGAATCGTTTCATGCCCGAACCGCAGCAGCAGATCGCTGCGCCAGCCGCACCGTATGACCCGCTCATTCAGCAGGGCGTCATCGAAATTGAAGCGCTCTGCTACATTCGTGGCCGCAGCATACCGGACCGCTTTTTCATTCTGGATGAAGCGCAGCAGCTCACGCCGCTGGAGGCCAAGACCATCGTCACCCGTATGTCACGCGGTTCCAAGCTCGTCCTCGTCGGCGACCCGGCGCAGATCGACAATCCCTACGTGGACAGCCGCAGCAACGGGCTGGTGTACACCCGCCAACGCATGCGTGGCCAGACGTTCGCGGCGCACGTTCCTCTGGTCAAAGGTGAGCGCAGTGCCTTGGCGGAGGCGGCAGCGCGGTTGCTGTAACCTGTATTCATTACAGAAAATCGCACTCAGCCAATTCATCTACGAAATAATGAAACGGAATGGGGGCATTCTCGTTTAACACGCAACGCGCCGGACTGGGACACCCAGAATCCCACGCTTTTTAATATCAACAACCCAACATCGACCCACATGAAAGTTATCACCTCACTCCTCGCCATCTTGGCGCTCTCCGCCATCACTTCCTTCGCCGCTGAAGGCGACGCCCCAAAGAAGCCCGAAGGCGACAAGGGCAAGCCCAGGATGACCCCTGATGAAATGATCGCCAAGCTCGATACCGACAAAGACGGCAAAGTCTCCAAGGCGGAATGGATGGCTTCTCCAATGGCCAAGAAGGATGAAGCCAAGGCCACCGAACGCTTTGGCAAGATGGACAAAGACGGCGACGGCTTCCTCACCAAGGAAGAACTGACCCCGAAGAAAAAGAAGGACGCCTGAGCCGTCTGACTCTTTGACTTCAACCAGTCATATCAAGCCGCACCCGCCCCGCGCGAGTGCGGCTTTTTTGTGGCGGCGAATGCCAGAACACGGAAGAAGCCACCGTCTGCCTGACGTACCTTTGAACGCCACTGTGTTTCTTTTTCGAATGCTCCGCTGCACCCTCATCCCACTCCTGATCTTTACCGCCGCCAGTCACGCGGCGGTGGATTACACCACGCAGATCAAACCCCTGCTGCACCAGCATTGCGTCAAATGCCACGGTGCCACCACACAGAAATCCCAGCTCAAGCTCGACACCGCTGCTGCCGTACGCACCGGCGGCAAGCGTGGCTCCGCGCTGCCCGATCTCCTGGTGCAGGTGGTCTCCGGAACCCACGCTGAAATCCCGCAGATGCCCTACAAGCGTGGCCCACTCGACTCCGCGCAGATCGCACTCATCAGGGAATGGGTGGCGGAAGGCGCGCATGCTCCTGCGGAAGAAACGCCCAGCGACGACCGGCATTGGGCCTTCATCGCACCGATCAAAGCCCCGCTACCACAGAGTGGTAGCACGCATCCCATTGATGCCTTCGTTCGCGCCCGTCTTGCCAAAGCCGGCCTGGAACCTTCGCCTCCCGCTACGCCTGCTACACTCATCCGCCGCCTTCACCTTGATCTTACCGGTCTGCCGCCCACGCCTGCTGAAGTCGCCACCTTCATCAAGAATCCAGCGTCAAACATCCAAGGGCTGGTCACCAGGCTGCTCGCTTCCAAACACTACGGCGAACGCTGGGGCCGCTGGTGGCTCGATCAAGCACGCTATGGGGACAGCAACGGCTACAGCATCGACGCGCCGCGCAGCATGTGGCCGTATCGCGATTACGTCGTCAATGCGCTGAATCAGGACAAGCCCTTCGATCAGTTCACGCTCGAGCAACTCGCCGGAGACATGCTGCCCAAGCCCACGCGCGAACAGCTCATCGCCACCGGTTTCCATCGCAACACGCAGATCAATCAGGAAGGCGGCATCGACAAAGAGCAGTTCCGCATTGAGAGCATCTTTGACCGCGTTGCGACCACCGGCACCGTCTGGCTCGGCCTCACCATCGGCTGTGCGCAGTGCCACGATCACAAGTTTGATCCCATCAGCCAGCGCGAGTACTATCAGCTCTTCGCCTTCCTCAACAACCAGGACGAACCCACCATGCCCGTGCCTGATCCCGGCCAGGATCTCGACAAGCTGAAGGCCGAGCATGCGCAGGTGCTCAAGCAGATCGACGCTCATATCAAGACGCGGCTCGACGTCTTGCAGGAGTGGGAAAAGACCCTGGGCGACAAATCGAAGAAGCTGGTGGATGCCGAAGCGCTCAAGTCTCTGGCCAAGCCCGCCGCCAAACGTGGCGCTACCGATCAGCGCCTGCTTTTCAAGGCCATGACCGGCACGTCTGACAGCGTCTTCAATCCGCTGTACGACCGCCATCTCGAACTCGACAATATCTTCAAGAACGGCACCAGCACCCTGGTGATGAAGGAACTGCCGCAGCCGCGCAAAACGACGCTCTTCATCAAAGGGGATTTCACCCGTCCGTCCGATGAGGTTCTGCCCGGTGTCCTCGCCGTATTGCCACCCCTGCCCTCTGGTGCCAAGGCTGATCGCCTCGCTCTCGCGCACTGGATTACCGACCCAAAGAACCCGCTTACCGCTCGCGTCATTGTGAACCGCGTCTGGCAACAATACTTTGGCCGTGGCCTCGTCGAAACCGAAAACGACTTTGGCACCATGGGCCGTCTGCCCAGCCATCCCGAACTCCTCGACTGGCTCGCCGTCGATTTCATGGAGCACCACTGGAGTTTCAAGCACCTGCATCAGCTCATCGTCACCAGCGCGACGTATCAGCAGTCTTCGTTCGTTGTTCGGGCTTTAGCCCGTTCTGGAAAAACAGACGGCCAGCAAGTCGATCCCAACAACTACCTGCTCTGGCGGCAAAATCGTCTGCGCCTCGACGCCGAAGTCGTGCGTGATGTCTGCCTCGCCACCAGTGGGCTGCTCTCGCTCAAGATGGGTGGCGCGCCCGTCTATCCGCCCATCCCCGAAGGGGTGATGTCCCTGGGGCAGGTCAAACGCGCGTGGCCGCTTAGCAAAGGCAGCGACCGCTACCGGCGCGGCATCTACACTTTCATTTTCCGCGCCACACCGCCGCCTGCGCTCAGCGTCTTCGATGCTCCCGACGGTTTCAGCACCTGCACCCGCCGCATCCGCAGCAACACCCCGCTGCAGGCCCTCACCCTGCTCAACGACAGCGCCTACGTCGAGTTCGCGCAAGCCCTAGCCGCACGCCTGATCAAGGAAGCCAAAACAGACGACGCCCGCATCGCCCACGCCTATCAGCTCTGCGTTTCTCGCCCACCCCTTGATCGTGAGCGCGGGGCGCTCATGCGACTCCTCGCTGCCGAACGGAAATCGAACGCTGCTGAGCCTCAAGCTTGGCAGGCGGTGGCCCGGGTGATGCTGAATCTGGATGAGACGATCACACGCGAGTGATCACGACTGACTGCGTCGCTATTGAGTTCAAGCGCGACGCTGCCGTTGCAGTTCCAGCGCTTCGTCGATCAGAGCAGACGAAGCTGTCATCCACACGGCGCATTGTGCGTGAAAGTGGGCTATTTTTTCACGCTCTCCCTCCAGCGCTGAACCACGGCGAAGGGCACCGCTGGCGAGCTGCCAGGAGGCGAGGGACTCGATGTAGTCGAGACGCTGCTCCGCAGGAACGAGGATGGGCAGGCAGCCTTTCTCGATGACCGACACGTTGGCAACAAGGCGTGCGAGGCGACCATTGCCATCGGCATAGGGATGGATGCGCACCAAGGTGGCATGGCTCCAGACGTAGGCATCCAAAGCGGATACGGCGGGATCGTTCCGACGTTTGGCGAAACCGCTGAACCACTCGCTCATCAGTGCAGGCACCTGCTCGGGCGTGGCGTAGGTGTCATTGATCACGGTCCTGCCGTCTTGCTTGGTGAGGGTGGAATTGGGCTCGCGCTTCCAGGCACCTACAGGCTTCAAATAGTCCACCTCCATACTGGTCTGAATGGCCGTGTGCAACGCATGTAAATCCGGCTCCGTGAGCGGGCGGGATTCGGCAATCAGGCGGTAGAGCAATTCAATGGCCCGGCTGTGGCCCAGCACTTCGTTGTGATGAGCGAGCGGCTTGCCCGCAATCGTCAGGCCATATTGCAGAAGACCGAGTGTCTCACCCTCATTGAGAGTGTTTCCTTCGAGCGCGGTGGAGGTATGCGTCCAGCGCACGCGCAGCTTCTGCATGAAAACCTCCCGCAGATCTGGATCCAGATCGCGGAGAGTGGGGATGAAGCGTTCGATCATCCTTTCAAACTACAGCAGGCATGAGGCGCGGGCAAAGGAGATGTCGCCACGAAGAGCCTCGCATCACTGGTGCATGACTCCATCACCTCCTCACGGCGGAGGTAGCGGCACGTCGTTGATTCTTGGCGGAGCGGGCTTTGGGGCGGGAACGGTGCCGGGAACTGGCGTGGAAGGCGGGGGCAGGATCGGATTGGGCGGCAGGCCATTCTGGGCGGGCGGGGCGTTCATGTTGCGGCGCTGCGGCAGGCCCTGGCCTTGATTGGGAGCCTGCGACTGCTGCGTGGGAATCACGGCGCGCTGCACTACCTCTGCGGGCGGCGCTGAGGCATCGGCAAAGCTGATCCATCCGGCTTGATCGCCCTTCTGCAATTGAATGCGGGTCTTGTCCACGCTCTCGCCGGGTTTGACGGCGCGGATCTTGATGCCCATCTCGTTTTCGGAGCCAATGCGCGCTTCCATGACCTGCGATGTGATGCGGTCCACCAGCACGGCGACCACGCCACCGTCAATCTCATAGATGCCGGAGAGGCTGAGGTTGTCGGCGAAGTTTGGCCCCGTCGGTGCATCGGGCGAGGGCAGGTCCTTTGTGGTAAAGATGGAGCGCTCCCACAGGGCGGAGAACTGCTCCAGCGGCGGAAACGGCACAGGAGTGTCGTGCTGCTTTTTCGGTTCCTGGGAATGCCCAGCTACGGAAAACAACAGGCACATGAGCACGCAGTTGACGATGATCGCGTGAGCGTCTTGGAGTGCGCCGGACCTCCGGCGCTTTCGAACGTCCACAGGTCCGCGAAAAGCTCCAGAGGACTGGAGCACTCCAAAACGCTGGCGCGCATTACAATTACCCAAGTGGTATGAAGAAGATTTCATGGCTAGTTGGCTTTGCTGACCTTGGGGGCCGATTTCTCACGGTAGAACTGCGTGAACTCGACCTCGGCGTTGATGGTCTTGTTGGATCCGCTGGGATTGATCTGCATGCGCGTAATGCCGAGGAAACTCTGCGGCTGCTGCAGCGAATGGAGCCAACCATAGAAGGCCCGCTCCGGCACACCGGCGAGCGTGATCTTCACCGTGGCCTTGTCAAAGTAGCCCAGGTCTTCCTGCAATGGCAGACCGTCTGGCCCCAGCACGTGAGCAGCTTCGATGAATTCTTTGCCACCGATGCTGAGTCCCATTTTTTCCGCTACGCCGGTGATGACTTCCAGCAGCTTGGCTGAAGCCTCCTGACGACTGGTGAAGTTCGGGCAATGCTCCTCAAGCCAGCCAGACTTGTCCGCCCAGTCCGCGCCCTGCGAGATGGCGAGGTTCATTTCGCCAAGACGATCACGCAGGGTGTCGTTTTCTTCGCGAATGGCCATGTAGTTGTTGAAAGCGAACATGAGCCCGCCGCCGCCAATGATGGCGAGGAACAGGAACGCAAAGACGCCGAGCAGCAGTTTCTCGCTCTTCTTCATTCGCCCGGCCCTCCCTTCAGCTCAAAGGTGGCGCTGTTGTCGCTGGCGATGACAGGCGGCGGCCCGGTCAATCCAAACGGTGCGAGTGCCTCAATCGACTTGAGTGCTTGGGTGTACTCAAGCGCCAAAGATGCACTGGGCATCCGGCCACGCAGGTTCATGCGCTCCGGTGTCCATTCCCAATGCGTGATGGAGGCCTCCTTGGAAGATTCCGGCTCCATGCAGTGCAGCAGAATCTGCTGCGGCCAGCTCGTTGGGTCCACGGCAGGTGCGGCCTCGTGCCAGGCTTTCTTGTGGTCCATGACCCGCGAGGCACGCGGGGTGAGACTGGCAACTTTGTCGCGCAGCAGGTTGCGCTCCTGCAAGGCCAGCGATGTGAGCGTGGCGACGAGCGCAATCGCCGCCGCGACCACCGTACCGGCAGCGAGCGCGAGGAAGCGTGTCTTGGACCGGCGCGTCTGGCTCTGGCGTTCAGAGATGACATCCTGCGGCATGAGCAGGCTGGAGCCGCGCTCCGGCATGGTCGGCGCGGGCATGTCACAGCGGTAGGCTGACAAACCGGTGACGCGTTGAATTTGCTGAATGTCGCCTTCTTCGATCCACAGCACAATGCTTTCAAGCCGTCCGAGCACGCCCTGGAAACCGAGTTGGAGGCAGATGTTGTTGAGTTCCGCGAGGGCATTGCCATCCAGACGGTTTGCGGAGAGCGGTGAGCAGTAGATCAACTGGGAACCGCTGGTGATGGCGACCACGAGACGACCGAGTTCGCGGAAAATCGTGAGGCTATTTTGCACCAGCGGATAGCACAGTGCATGCAGCGTTACTTCATCCGGCAGCCGTGCGGTGTCGGTGAGCGGCGTCGGCAGATCTTTGAGCGCGAGGATCCGCGTGAGATACGCGCCTTCCTTGCCCTGCATGTTGCGCACCTGCACGCTGGCCTCGTCGTCCTCGGCCTTGATGCCCATGCGTTCAAGGTGCAGCAACGCCATGCTACGCAGGTGCTCGGGCTGACCTTTGAGCCAGGCAGGCAGCGCCCAGAAATGCACGGTGGGGAGAGCGAGCACACGGCGCGTGGCTTCTTTGCCAAACTTGCCGCCAGTGGTGTTCAGCTCGGTTTGCAACAGGCAGGCAGCACCTTCCGCACCCGTCCAGCTTTGCCAGACTTGTGCGCCAGGGAGCAGCAGCTCGCAGGGTGGTTTACGTGTCTTTGCCATGGGCGGGGATTTCACCGCGCCAGACGGCCCTGCCGTCCTGCGTGATGAGGATGAGTTTGCGATGCAGCGGCCCGAGGGTACCGACGCACTCGATGCGGCGGATGGGACCGGCGAATTGAATCCATTGCGTGAGCTGCGCGACGGTCTGCGGCTGAAAGATTCCAAGCAACTGCGCCACCTGCGGCACGCTGTTTAACCGCACATCGTCCTGCGTGTGCAGCGCGCCATCGCGTCCGGCACGCAGCTTGAGCAGCGGCTGCAAGCGCTCCATGGGTACATCGGCCAGCAGCGCGATGAGTTCCGGACGTGCGTCGTTTACATCCACGCGGCCATCGCCGAAAACGGTGAACCACTCACGCCAGTCGGGCCGCTCGATGTTGACGATGTCCATGCCACGGACGAGCAGCATCTCTTCGACTTCTTTGAACGGGCGATTGAAGGGCATGCCCTCGAACCCCCGCTTTTCATAGTCGCGCTTTTCAGCGCCGTTGAGGCTGACATCGGCATCCACCCAGTCCTTCAGGGCGTCGCACAGGGCGGAGACAAACTCCGCCTTGAAGCCCCAGCTCGTGAACAACCGGGGCAGCAGCACCTTGTCCCCGGTCTGGATGAGATGGTTGGCATTCAGCCGCGCTTCTTCGGCAACCAGCTTGACGTTGTAGCCGCCACCGTCATTCGCGCTGAAGTGCAGCAGCGGATCGTCTTCCCTAATGGCCGGATGGCGCGCCACCTCGAGGCCCATCTCCGCATAGCGTTTGGCAAAAATACGCCCGCGCATCATGCGGGTATATTGAGTGTCTGCCTGCAACGCCTTCGCTCCTGCAAACATGACCATGCCCAGGACCGCGATCATCCAGAACACCACGATGAGCGCGGAGCCGCGCTGGAATGTCGAATGTCGAATGTCGAATGTCGAATGTCGAATGAATGACGAAACCCGAACAACGGGCATGGACTTCCTGACGGGCAGTGTTGCTCACCATTCGGTCTTCGGTCATTGAAAGTTCATTCGTCATTGCGGCTGTGGTGCCTGTGGCACGCTGACTTGGGCGAGATCGTTTGCGATCCAGAACGTATACTCGTGCTCACGCGGGTCGGCGGTGAAGGCAAACTTGAGCTTCATGAAGAGCGGCGGCTGCGGGCGCTTCTTTGGATCCCAACTGGTGAACCATTTCTTTTCCACCGGTTCATAAAACTGCCACTGCATCTGCTTGAGTCCGTCGAGGATCGGCAGCTCGGCGATGAGGTTGTAGTCACCCGGGTTGCGGGCCTTGGGGTTGAGCTTGAAATGGCGAACGACGAGGCTGAGATCCTTGCTCTCGCGGTTGCGCACCACGCCGAACTCGACGGCGTCGGCGAGCTTCAAATGACTCTCCCACGCGAAGGGCATGCGGCCTCCCGCGATGAACAGATTGCCCGAGGCACCACGCGCCACTTTTTCCATCCCGGCGGTGAGCTGGATGCCTGGCTCCATGGTTTCCAGGTAGTCACGCCATTGCGTGACGAAGTTGCTGATGCGGGTCTCCGCCACTCGCGCGTTGCTCATGGATTTACCCAACTGCATGGCACCGTTGGCCACGCCATAGGCAGCACCCAGGATGAAGCCGATGAGCGCCATGGCCATGATGACTTCGAGCAGCGTGAACGCGGCCTTAGATCGGACTGTGGGGCGAATACACATAGGTTTCCATGCTGCGTTTCATGCGCCGCGTGCGCCCGTCTTTGATCCATGCTTCGGCGCGGATGCGAAACATGTGGTCGAGTTCGACCTTGTCTTTGTTGAAGAGCCGGACCTTTTCAATCGTGGCGCTGGCGTCGATGTGATCTGCGGTGGGATTGAAGGAAATGCTGGCCGCTTTGAACTCAGGCTGGTGTGCCACTTCGGCCAGCACGGACTCCAGCACGCGCAGCACCTGCGCCTCCTGGCGCGCGGAAGTGGAGGTCTTCGCGATCTCTTCAATGGCACGCGTCATCCCCACCGCCACCAGCGAGAACAACGCCAGTGCGAGGAGGATCTCCAGCAGGGCAAAACCCTGCGCATGGGATGATGTGCGGGTGTGTTTCATCCTTTGACCTGAATGGATTTGCGTTTGGCACACGCGGTGAGCGGATCGAAACCAATCTCGATCTGGCCCGCCGGGCTGCTGATGCGAACCTCAATGGGTTCGCAGATGCCGGTGGGGCTGAACTCCCAGGCTTCACCACGCCGGGGCTTGCGGAAGACCTTTTCCCCCACGCGGCGCACCTGCAGCATGCCGTTGAATTCATCACTCGCGCCGAAGGCACCGGCGGAAAGCTCCATGCGCACCGTTTGCTGGCTGTTGAGCGCCTGCAGCAGATTTTGTCGTGCCGTGGTTTCGATCACTGATGCCGCACGCCGCAGCTTGTCCTCATCACGCACGCCGGAAATGCTCAGCACCGCCACGCCAATGACCAGCAGGATGATGGTCATGGCCATGATGACCTCAATGAGAGTGAATGCAGCACGGCGACCACCACGCTGGTCAAGCAGCGTGGCTGGGCGTTTATTCGTGCGGGCGTTCAAGTGTCTCATCCAGGTTTCCGTCGGTCAGTATTGCGGTTTACAAATCCCAGTTGCCGATGTCGTCGGTGTTGTCTGCAACACCATCGGGACCAGAGGAGTACACATCAAAGCCGCCCTTGTCTTTGGTGCCGGGACGGCGGTAGCGGTATGGGTTGCCCCAGGGATCCAGCAGGTTCTTCTTGAGCTTGGCAGTCCAGTTTTGCGGTGCGGGGCGCGATGTAGGTTTTTCCAACAGCGCTGAGAGACCCTGCTCCGAGGTGGGCAGGAACATGTTGTCCGTTTCATAGCTGCGCAGGGCGGAGGTCAGCGTGGTCAGATCTCCTTTGACGCGGGTTTTCTTGCCGGAATCGAGCACGCCCGTGAGCGAGACGATGCCTGCGCCGACGAGGAGAGCGACGATGCCGAGGACGAGAACCATTTCGACCAGGGTAAAGCCGGAAGTCGAACGGCGTGGGTGGGTGGTGGTGTGTTTCATGGGATGTGCTGGGGGTGGATTGAGATGCAGGATTATTTGTTCATGCTGGAAATGGTCTGGAAGATGGTGGTCATCATGAGGTAGGCCATGATGCCGACCATGCCAGCCATGAGGCAGACGATCAGGGGCTGGATGAGCGCGGCGAGTGTGTCGATCTTCTTGCTGAGTTCGCGGTCAAAACGTTCAGCGGCACGCACGAGCGCCGCTGGCATGTCGCCGGTTTGCTCGCCCACGTTCACCATGTCGATGAGCAATGGCGGGAACTGACCGCTGCGGTCCAGCGCACGAGACAGCGCGACGCCTTCGCCGACGTTGCGCATGACGCCCTCAAACTCCTGCCGCAGGAAAGGATTGTCGGTGGCCTGATGGGTGAGCTGCATGGCCTGAACCATGGTGAGGCCATTGCCGAGCAGGTTGGCCATCGTTTCCAGGAACTGGACGTAGAAGCGTGCGCGGAAGATGCTGCCAAATAGCGGCAGGCGCAGCTTGAAGCGTGCCCAGGGAATCGCTGACTCAGGGCGTGAGATCCACGACTTGCCGAGAATGTATGTGGCGATACCACCAAGAATGAGCATCCACCAGGTGGCCTTGAAGGTGTCGCTGATCTTCAGGATGATCTGCGCGGCCAAGGGCAGCGAGCCACCGGTCGAGTCCAGCATCTCCGTGAGCTTCGGAATGAGATAAACAACGAACAGCAGGGTGACGGAAACAGCAGCGACGATGAGAAACGCCGGATAGAGCAGCGCTGCGAGCACCTTGGACTTCAGCGCCTGCAGGGAGCGCATGTATTGCGCCTGTCGCTTCAAGATGGTGCTCAGCGAACCGCTGGCCTCCCCCGCTGAGACGAGTGCGCAGAAGAGCTTGCCAAAGCTGGGGCTGGTGGCCGCAACGGCCTTCGAGAACGCCATGCCATCACGCACCTTGCCGCGCAGCACGGTGGCGAGGGTTTTGATGCCGGAGAGTTCACGGCGGCGCTCCATGGTGGCGAGCGCAGGCTCAAGCTGGATGCCTGCACCGACGAGGTCGGCGAGTTCTTCGATGAAGAGAACGACCTGTGCGAGCTTGAGCTTGATAGGGCCGGTGATCGCTTCCGCAGCCGCTGCGCTCTGCTTGGCCTTGGCGGCGGTGCTGGCGAGTATTTTGGCCTCACCCGCTGCTTCCAACTTGATGGGCTGAATTTTCTTTTTCCCCAGCAATGCAAACGCTTCGCTGCGATCCGACGCAGCCAGCTCTCCGGTGATGAGACCGGAAGGACCGTGAGCGCTGTAAACGAAGGTGGGCATGGGTTTAGGCGGCTAAGCGAGTGGAAGGCATGGTGGTCGTTTGCGGCGCGTGATTGCGGTCGCTGGCGGCGGTGACGCTGAGGACTTCTTCGATGGTGGTTTCGCCACTGAGTACTTTTTGAAAGCCGTAGCCGCGCATGGGGATGTAACCGTCCTTGAGCGCCTGTTTGTGAAACTCAGCGGGATGCGCGCGGCTGTTGATGAGATGCTGCAGTGCGTGGGTGACGAGGCAGACCTCATAGATGGAGAGACGGCCCTGGAAGCCGCTGCCACGGCAGGCTTCACAACCCACGCCACGCATGATCTTACCGGAGAGGTGGGACGGAAAGCCGATCGACTTGAGATAACTCTCATCCACCTGCGTGGGTATTTTGCACACCGGGCAGAGTTTGCGCACAAGACGCTGGGCGAAGAAGGCACGCACAGCGCTGGAAACGAGGAAGGGCTCCACGCCCATGTCGATGAGACGTGTGATGCCGCCGATGGCGTCGTTTGTGTGGAGCGTGCTGAAGACGAGATGGCCGGTGAGAGCCGCGCGCACGGCGATCTCGGTGGTCTCGAGGTCGCGCATTTCCCCGATCATCACCACGTTGGGATCACCGCGCAGAATGCTGCGCAGTCCGGCACCGAAGGTGAGGCCGATCTCGGGCTTCACGGCGATCTGCACGATACCGGGCATTTTGTACTCCACCGGATCTTCGATGGTGACGATGCGTCGATGCGTCTGATTGAGATCGGTCAGAAAGGCGTACAGCGTGGTCGATTTGCCGCTGCCGGTGGGACCGGTGATGAGGATGATGCCGTTGGGGAGTTTCAGCAGTTCATCCACCACAGGACGAATGCTGTCGGTCAGGCCAAGACGGTTCACGGTGACCTGCTGCTGCGCGAGCAGACGCAGGCTGATGCTTTCGCCTTCGACGGATGGAATGGTGGCCACACGCACGTCGATGGAGAGGCCGTCGAGTTCGAGACCGATGCGGCCATCCTGCGGCAGACGCTTCTCGGCGATGTCGAGACGCGCCATGATCTTGAGGCGAGCAATTACGGAAGCCTGCAATGATTTAATGTTCTCCGGTACGGGCAGTTCTTCGAGACGACCATCGATGCGATAGCGAATGCGCAAGCGATCCTGCTGCGGCTCGACGTGGATGTCCGTGGCGCGCTGCTCAAGACCACGGCGGATGATTTGATTCACAAAGCGCACCACTGAGGCCTCTTCGTCCTCGGGTTCATCGAGCACGGTTACTTCATCGCGCAAATCTTCCGCACCCCAGTCGGCACGACCGCGCAGGATCTTTTCAAACGTATCCGCGCCGAGACCGTAGAGCTTTTGCAGACCTTCGACAATGCGAGTGCGCTGCCCCACATGCCAGACCACCGGCATCGACAGGCTCGCAGCTACACGTTGATGCGCCACGAGGCTTAGAGGATCAAACGTGGCGATGTGCAGCGTGCGCTCTGTCTCAGAGCCGTCATCGTTTTTCGTTTCTTCGGTAAACACGGGCAGCAATCGATGACGCAGGGCGATCTCCGCCGGCAGCATGCGGCGCATCCCCTGCTCGGTCGGCTGGTCTTCATCCTTCGGTTCCCACCATGGCAGGCGCAGTGTGGTGGCCAGTGCGGTCAGGAAATCGCGCTCACGCACGCCTTCACAATCCAGCACCGCATCCACAAAGGACGTTTGATTGAAACACGCCTCCTCCACCGCCTGCCGCACAGCAGGAAGATCGGCACAACCCGAGTCTTTGAGGATCTGATCGATGAGTGGAAGCATGAGAACTGAGAGCCTAAATACGCCCTTATAATACCTCATAATTATGGTATTTCACAGAAATGGCAAGTTTTTAATACATCTAAACCATTCGGAGAGCCAAAAAGTCAGGGTCACAACCCTCCGCCAAAGACTTTCCATGAGAGCTGTCCCGCCTGCTCGCTGACTATTTTGCGGCGGTGATCTGCGCCACCATCGCATCCAGCGACCCGTTCTTGATCGCAATCACGCCCTTGGGGTCGATGAGATAGAGGGTGGGAAAGTTGCGCAGGTTGTAGAGGGAGGTGTTGGGGCCGCTGCTGGTGTTGTCGAGCACGTTGCGAAAGCTGACCTGGTAATCTGAGAGCGCTTTTTTGGACTCAGTCTCAACGTCGGTGTTCACGCCGATCACAACGGCGTTCTTGTCTTTGAGCTGTGCGGCGGCCTGGTTCATCAGCGGCAGGGTGCCGTGGCAGGCATGACACCAGCCGCCCCAGAAGATGACGATGACGTATTTGCCGCGATAGTCGCTGAGCTTGAAGTTCACACCGTCCGCGTCCTTGCCTTCGATCTCCGGGGCTTCACAGCCCACCTGAAGGTTGGTCATCTCAAACAGCATTTTAGCGGCGATGTCAGACAGCTTGAAGCCCTGGACGGTGACGTCGGCGTAATCAGCGTAGAGCTGCTGAAAGCATTCGAGCGCCTTGAGTTTTGAAGCGGAGGCGGAAGCGCGGTCGGCCGAGGCATCGAAGTTTTTGAAATGGATGGCGCCCAAGGCATAGAATGCGGCAGCTCTTTCCTCGCGGTTCTTGTTCTTCTCAATCACGGCCTTGAGCACCGGCTCGGCTGGCAGGCCATGGTATTCGAGCTGCTTCACCGCTTCGGCGATGCCCGCACGGTCTGCGAAGGTGGAGCCGAGCATCTTCAGCGCCTCCTGGCCTTCGGGGAAACTCGCTGCGCCGATCACCAACCAGTTCAACCCTTTCACCACATCCGGCTGCTCAAGATTTGCTTGCACCAGCTTCATCATCTTCGTGGCGTAAGGGCCAGCGCTGGGAATGCTGGCGCGAAATTTGTTTTTCTCTTCCTCGGTCGCAGCAGCCATGAGTTTCTGCGTGTTGGCGCGTACCGAATTTTCGTATTCATCAATGATCGAGCGGATTTCCGTGGTCAGCGGTGAGGCCGGAGTCTGAGCCAGAATGGAGGTGATGGACAGCAGCAGCAGGATGATGGATTTCATAATGAATCAGCAAAAAAGATGACGTGAGCGGAACCCAAGCAATGGCAGGATGGCTACCAGGCAAAGCAACAGACTGCCCGGCTCTGGTACGACCATGAACGACTCATAGACATTGTCATATACCATCACCGGCACACCGTAGTTGTCCGTGTGCTCGTTCAGGGTGAAGGTCTGGTCAGCCAGCCCCAGGCCGGGAGCATCGACACGATAGACGATACCGTTGGTGAGGCCGGTGAGTGAAATGTTAAAACCGCCAGCGCTGTTGCTGAAGCCGCTGGCCACCAGGATGCCGGTAGCATTGTTGTAAACATCGATCTCCTTCCCTGCCAGTCCCTCCCCCGGCGCGTAAAAGGCATCCATCACAATGCTTTCCTGAAACACGGACCCCGTCAGAATGGCGTCTGAAATGTAGTTGGTGCCGTCATACCGAAACTGCGAGGCCAGGTGCTCGGTGACGACGAGCGGACCGGTGGCGTTAACATTGGTGTTTGGTATGGCGATTGACTGAAAACCGATGCCAATTTCCTTCATCCCCGCATTCAGCAGCAGATTACGATGTCCTGCCGGACTCTGAATGCCATTCACCGTGCCGCTGCCACTGCCCCAATCAATTACGAATGCGGCATGGGCTTGCAAGGGCGACTGCGCGGTGGCAAACAGGTTGGCCCCAACTTGTAGCCAGTTGGCGCTATAGCCGCCGTTCACGATGCGCTGATCAAGCGTCTGGCCGTCCAGCGTGTGTGATTTCTGATCGGCAGTGATCATCAGATTGGAATAGCTGGTGGCCGAGTTATTCAAGGCGCTGTTCCATGCCAGCGGAGGGGCGGCTGTCAGGCTGGCAAACTGCGCCGCCAAGTCTGATGCGCTCACGCCGAAATAGTTCAGCGCATAGGCAATGCTGGGATCGTTTGACTTGGTGGCAGCCCACACTCCTGGAGAAGAAAAATTGACAAGATTGGCCAGTTCCCCCTGCGGATCAGCACGGAACTGATTGATCAATTCCAGCATGTACTGCTGGTCTGCCGTCGGGTCATCCCCGCTGGCCAAGCTAGGCAGCAGCATGGCCGCAGTGAGCATCGCCTTGCACCACCTTCGCCAGGGGCGAGGGGGAAGTAGGCACAAG
Organism: uncultured Verrucomicrobiota bacterium; assembly: GCA_903848465.1. Lineage (GTDB taxonomy): Bacteria > Verrucomicrobiota > Verrucomicrobiia > Verrucomicrobiales > Verrucomicrobiaceae > Prosthecobacter. Next base: position 90,533 of record CAINGK010000072.1, on the reverse strand, counting down.
ACTGGCGCGGAATGATTCACCTCTGTTAACTTATGGTAATTATATTGTTCTGCCAAGTTTGTTTCATTCTGAGACGCGAGAATCATCACTTTGCGCCACAAAGTTTTTACTTGCAGTATTCACTTTGGCGCGCAAAGTGACTCGCATGAGCACGACTGAAGCCGCTTTGGAGAATCTCCGCATCATCCGTTCCCTGATGGAAAAGGCGCATATCTACCGCGCCGTTTCCGCCCCTGCAGCACTCACCGGCGGTGTCCTTGCGCTTGTGGCCTCAGGGTGGCCGGTGTGGCATGCCCTGAAGAATCAAGGCGATGCCGTGATGTGTGACAGGTGCTTTCTGGAAACTTGGCTCATCATCCTCGCCATCGCCTCGACCTTGAATGTCTTCCTTCTTGCCAAAGAAGCCCGACGCCGCAACCAGCCTTTTGTCTCCGCAGGCATGCGCATGGCGCTGCGAGCTTTTGTTCCGCCGATGCTTGTCGGCGGCAGTGTCGGCATTGGGTTGGTCGTGTTCCTGCACAATCTCACGCTCGCCGCGCTCATCTGGGCGCTGTGCTACGGCCTGGCCCTGCTCAGCACCGCCAGCTTTTCGCCACGCTCTTTGGTCCGCCTTGGCTGGGCTTTTGTGATCACGGGTCTGCTGAGCTTCTTTGCCTGGGCCGCTTGCAGCGATGTGCGGCTGCTCGCCAGCGACCTTGGCCCCGCGTCTCTCGTCATGGGTCTCACCTTCGGCCTGCTGCATGTCGTTTATGCCCTGGCGGTGTTCCTCAGCGCCCAACCTGCGGAGGTGCAGCCGTGATGATCGACTTCGATCAAATCGACAAGCTCATTCACGAAAAGGGCCGTCTTTCCATCATGACGCTGCTCTCCACGCGGGGCGAATGGGCCTTTCAGGATCTCAAGGCAGAACTCAGCATGAGCGACGGCAATCTCATCTCCCACCTCCGCACCCTCGGCACTGCGGGTTATATCAAAGAAACCCGCGATGACTCCGGCACCCGCCCGCGCACCAGCTATGAGCTCACGCCAGAAGGGTGCAAAGCCTTCAAAGAGTACGTCGAAGTCCTCGGCGAGATCGTCAAAGCCGCCCAACAGACCTAAACCGCAGTTTTTTATCAACTCACTTTGCCACACAAAGCTAACAACACCATGAACATCATCCTCGCTCAACATCACGGCATGTGCTTCGGCGTCCGCGACGCCCTGCGCACCACCCACTCAGCGGCCCAGCGCGCCCCGCTCACCATTCTCGGCCAACTCGTGCACAATCCGCTGGTGGACCGCCATCTCGCCACCCTCGGCGCGCAGCGCGGTGATCTCGATGATTTGCACAGCGCCCACACGCAACAGGTCGCCATCACTGCCCACGGTGCCTCCGACCAGCATCGCATGGCCTGGCAAAGCGCGGGCCACACGGTCATCGACACCACCTGTCCCCTGGTCAAAAAAGCACATCAGGCACTCGCCATGCTGGTGAGCGAAGGCTACCAACCTGTCGTCATCGGCCAGAGCCAGCATGTTGAAGTTCGCGGACTCATTGGCGATTTTCCCTCCGCCGTCGTCGTGCTGAATGAGGCCGATGTCGATCACGTCCCCGCTCATCCACGGCTCGGTATCGTCTCACAAACGACGCAGCCGGTCGATCTCACCCTGTGGCTGGTGGATGCGATCAAACAGCGCCATCGCAGCTCCGAAGTACGTTTCATTGACACGATCTGCCATCCCACCAAGCAACGCCAGACGGCACTCGATGATCTGCTGCGTGACTGCGATCACATCGTCGTCATCGGCGGGCGCAACAGCAACAACACACGTCAACTCGTGCAAAAAGCCGCCGCGCACGGCCTACCCACGATCCAAATCGAACAAGCTAGCGAACTGGAACCCGCCTGGTTTTGCGATGCTCGCAACGTGGGTGTCACCGCCGGCACCTCCACGTTGGATGAAACGGTCGATGCCGTGATGCAGCGCCTCCGCCAGATCGCTGCCGAGCTGCGCAGCACTCCTGTCCACGAATTCCTCCGCTCCATGCTCCACGCCGCCTAACCCCCAACCCAACACCATGAATACTCAACATTGGATCAACCACTTCGAAGCCAACACCCGCCTCAATCACGAGCTGCCACTGCCGGGCACCGTATGCGATTTGCCCGAACACGTTCGCACCGCCCTTGCCCGCTCCATCGCCATCTTCCAACTGGGCGAAAGCGGAGGTGGCACGCGCTTGCGCCGCTACACACGCAGCATCGCTTCGCTGGAAAATCTGAAGGGCTATCAGCGTGCCGTCGATCTCTTCGTTGCTGAGGAGCAAAGCCACGCCTCGCTGCTGGCGCGCACCGTCACCCATCTACGCGGCACTTTGCGGCAGAAGCAATGGACCAACTCCATCTTCCGCTGGATGCGCGATCTCGTGAACCTTGAGTTCAACATCCAGGTGCTCCTCACTGCGGAACTCATTGCTGAAGTCTATTTCGGTTTGCTCTCACTGCGTTGCAGCGATCCCGTCGTCCAGACCGTCGCCAAAAAAATCCTGCGCGATGAGATGGGCCATCTCTCCTTCCAACGCGACTTTTTGTTCGAACGCCTCAAGACATTCCCCCCGCTGTGCAGCGCCTCTGGCGCTGGCAGTTCCAGGCCATCCATCTCGCGACTGCCTGCGTCGTCTCCTGGGACCATCGTGACTGTCTGCGCAGTTTGAACATTACACCCGCCGACTTCCGCGCGCGCACCGTGCGCTGCTGGCAGAGCTTTCAATCACGACTGGAGAGACGTTTAGGCGAAGACGAATCTCACGCACGCCACGAACTCACATCAAGCCCCGGATATAGCCGCTCCAGCAGCGCCACCATGCATTCACCGGTGAGTTGATGGGACTGACGGGACAGTGTGGCGGGCTGGGTGTCTTTTTGCACGCCGGATTTCCACAGAAGATCCAGCGCATCCGCGTGCAGATCTGTCACTGCATCCACGACCTCCTGCCAATGCTGAGGCTGTGCGCTTTCCTTCCACTCGCCGCGACCACGGCCAAAATGGCAGATGGCCAGGTAGGTGAGGAAGGCCAGCTTCACCTGCTCACGAAAATGCTCGCGTGACCAGCTTAGGCGCTGGTCGCTGCCGCGCACGAGATTGTAGCTGCGGATCAAGGCATAAGCTCCGATGCCGGAGGCCAGGCCGCCCAGCAGCGCGCCGCCGCCAAAGGTCATGCCGCCAAGTTTGAGATCGGCGATGAGTCCGCCCATCGCGCCACCGGCGAAGCTGCCAAGCACACCCCAGATGTTCTCTGATACAGCCTGGGGCAGATGAAAATGCTCGCGCACGACCGCGTTCATCTCGTGACCCGCCTGACCTTTCAGGCCATGGGCTTCGATCAGGTTGTTGGTCGTCCGCTCAGTGCGGTCAGCGAGCTGGGTGGCCAGTTTCTGCCGGGCCTCGTTGTACTCGCGGTTCAAGTCATCGCGCTGCCAGCCCACGCGCTCCAGCAGCGTTTCCGAGCGCACCTCGACGCCGTCAAACAGCGCTGCTGTGAGCTGTTCTGAGATGAGGCGCACCGAGGTCTGAAACACCTCCACATTGCGCTGCGCCCACGCACGCTTGATCTGCTGAAATGTCGGGATCTTGGAACCCAGCATCAGGGGAGCCAGTGAGTCCATGAGGATGTCTTCCTGCACCCAGCAGCGGGCAAAGGCATCCAGCGTCAGCACTTCGCGCACGATCTCAAACTGCTGTAGATGAGTGCGCCAGGATTCCAGTTCCGCAGCTTCCATCGTCGAACTGCCCGGCAGACCGGTTTGATTCAACAGCACTACCACTGGTTTTTCGACCCAGCCAAGGATCTCCATCTCAGGCTTGATGTAAGCGGCCGCCTCAGGAGGTTCGGCGGCATTGACGAGATAGAGCACCACGTCCGCCTCATCGCGTACATTTTTCAGCGCCTGCTGGCTGCACCACAAGGGCCGGTCCGTAATCCGGTCCCAAGTCTGCGAGAGAAACCACAGCACCGGACTGCGCTCACGCTGCAAGCGCTTCAGCAGTCGTGCGCTGTCGCCGAAACCTGGAGTGTCCCACAGCCGTAGCATGAAGCCGCCCGTTTCCAGCAAGGTGTGCGATTCATTGAACAGCGTGACATGCGGTGCATCCCGCACCTCGCCCACATCCTGGCGCAGCAGTGTGCGGGCGAGCGTCGTCTTGCCCGCGTTTGTATGCGAAATGAGGCTCAGGGTGACGATGTCCGAAGCATCACGCACGTTTAGTTCCGCCGCCTGTCGGTCAGGCGGGTTGGCGGCTTTAGTTCTGGAGAAAAGAGCAGGCACAAAAGACAAAAACTTCATGAACATTACGATGCCGGAGGCTTTGCGCGTGCGGATTCTTTGCGCACGGCCACAATCACGTCAGAGGCGAGTCCTTCGACCGTCTGTGACCATAATTGCTCACGTCCGGCGATTTTTTCCGGCGACCACCGCCCGGCGAGGCTCGTGCCGTCCAGCAGCACGACGAGTTCCGGCTCGGCATGCTTCGTGAGCAGGCGCTGGCGCACATCAGAAACCAGCCGCCTCTGCACCTCGGCCTCGGGGGTGGTGGCCATGTTAAAGAGCATCACCAAATTTGCGCAAACGGGCTGCCAGGCGGCGGCAAACTCGTCCTCCTCCCCGGCAGGAATACGCAGGTACTCCGCACGCGCCATACCGCCAAAACGTTCCCTCACACCACGGTCCCACACTTCGCGATGCGCGGCCGTGGGTTCAATGGCATGCACCAGAACCTGGATGCGCTCACTGCCGCCTTCCACCGCACGCAGCAGGGTGCGCAGGTAATTGCCCCAGTGCAACGTACGGGCCGGTTGTGCGATGACTCGTCCGCAGCGTGCCGCACCCAAGCCTGCCAACAGGAAGCGCGGCACCACGATCAGCACCAGCAGCGTGCCTGCATATAAGTGAATCCACGGCAGCGCGGGAGCCGGCTTTTCCACCTTGCCCAAAGTTCGATGCATGCCGACGATCTGATCCAGAGGAATATGCACTGGCAACACCTTTGACGCGGGTTTGAACAAGGTCTCAAAAAACGCTGTGGCACCGCTCTCGCTCAAGAGGGTACTTTCCCACACCGCACGATACTCACGCGACCAGCCACGGGCATATAACGCCGCTGCGCCGCCAATAGCCAGCAGTGCCGCCGCCACATGCAGCCACATTCGCAGCCGCATCTGCAACCGCCGCCAAGCCAGCGGCCATGCAAGCTCTTCATACCGGCTCCGAACGACATCAACCACACCGCTTTCGACCTCTTTTGTGGCTTTGCCCATCCGCGAGATGCCATGCGCGAGGAATTCTGCCACCCAGCCGCCACGTCCGGCCAATGCGGAGGTCGGCATCAGTTCGCAAAACACTCCCAGCACAATCACCACCGCATTCCACGCCAGTAAACCCACGAGCGGCAGTGCCAGCAGATTGAATTCACTCACCTGCCCCAAATCCGTAAACCAGTAGCCCGTCAGCAGCGCCAGTGCCCAGCCCACCAACGCCCAGGACCAGCGGCCCTGCGGCACACACAGCAGTTCCAACACGCGAATCAATTCGCCGCGCCAGCCCACGGCCTCGCGCTCCAACCACTCGGCCCGTTTGTCCAGAAACGACTCCGAGCGCTCCTCCAGCACATCCCCGCTGATCTCCTCGGAAGCCAGGCCGGCGCGCGTGTGGGCCGTGGCCTCGCGACGACGCTCCGCATTGACGAGAACGCCATCGGCATCGCCTTCTTCGAGTGCGCGCCATTTCAGCACGCGCTGCCAGTCATTCCAATCCATTCAGGGGGGTGTTTACAGCACACTAAACGCAACTTTGGGTGGATTCCAATCGCGCAGTGAAAATCATCCTTGCGATTCCACCACCAGCCGCCCCGCCACCATGCGCAGGTGCAGGGTGCCGAGAGCGGCGGCTTCGCTGCTGGAGTGGGTGACATGCAAAACGGTGAGTGCATGCTCCTGCTGCACGCGCTGCAGCAGCACCATGGCTTCCGCGCGCATGCTTTCATCGAGCGCGGAAAGAGGTTCATCCAGCAGCAGAAGTTTGGGTTGCGCCGCCAATGCACGAGCGAGGGCCACGCGCTGCTTTTCGCCGCCAGAGAGCATGTCAGGCAGACGGTCCAGCAACGGAGCGATGCCAAACTGCTCCGCGAGACGGTTCACGCGTTGATTCAGTGCGTCAGGAGCCATGCCACGCAGCTTCGGCGCAAAACCGATCTGCTCACGCACGCGCAGGCCCGGAAACAGCGCCAGATCCTGCGGCACATAGCCGATGCCGCGCTCACGCGGTTCCAGATCGGTCACGTCCACGCCATCCAGCAGCACTCGGCCTGCCGTCGCCCGCCGCAGGCCGCAGAGGATCTCAAGCAGCGTGGTTTTACCGCAGCCGGTCGGCCCCATGAGCACCGCGTAGGTGTTGGCCGGGATGGCGACACTCACTTGATCCAAGATCGTGCGACTAGAGACGCTCCAGGTGATGTGTTCGAGTTGGATCATACTTTTTCCCCCGTGGCACGCACCGCCACCAGCACCAGTACGGCCAGAAGCACCATGAACAAACTCACCGCCACGGCGGCTTCGAGATTTCCCACGCTGAGTTCCAGCCAGACCGTCGTCGGTAGCACCTCCGTTTTCATGCGCGTGGCACCGGCAAAGACGAGAATCGGTCCAAATTCCCCAAGACTGCGCGCCCAGGCGATGCAAAACGCCGCCACCATGCCACGCCGTGCCGCAGGCAGAGCCACATGCCAGAGCGCCTGAAACCGCGTGCAGCCAAGAGTCAGCGCCACGTCTTCAGGACGTGCCGAGAGATGCTGAAACGTGCCGCGCATGGTACGAATCGCGAATGCTGCGGCCACGACGAACTGCGCCAGCACCACGCCGGTGACTTGATAGGTGAAGGGAATGGCCATCTCGATCACCTTGCCGATCTTGGTTTGAAAAAAGATCAGCAAGCACAGCCCGACCACCAAGGGCGGCAAGATGATGGGAATGTCGAGCGCGGCATCCAGCCACGATTTGCCGCGAAACTCCAGACGCGTCATCAAATACCCCACGGGCACCGCCAGCAGTAGCGCAAAACCCGCCGCGAACGAGCAGGTCACTAGGCTCAAAAAAGTCGCATGCAGAATCTCTGGCGATCTCAGCACCTGCAGCCAGGAATCCGGCGTGCTATACGCCGCCGTGGCTCCGAGCAGCAGCGCCCAGAAGAGTAGATAACCCGCCGTGATCAGGGCCAAGGCCAGCCAGCAGAGATTGGAGCGGTTAAAGGACATCGGAAGGAAGAAAGGACGCGGAAGCATCAACTTCTCGTCGGTTTGGTATGGTTCAGCCAGAAGATTTCGCTTTGAGTTCCGACCAAGCCGACCCATACCCTTTCGCTAATGCTGGAGATTGCCATCGAACAGGTGAGGGAAAGTCTGGATGCCATTTATCGTGCGGAGTCCGGCCGCATTCGCGCTACGCTCATCCGATTGCTCGGCGATTTCGATCTGGCCGAGGACGCCGTGCATGACGCATTCGCTGCGGCACTGGAACGATGGCCGCAGGACGGCATGCCAGCGAATCCGCGCGCATGGCTGATTTCCACCGGTCGATTCAAAGCCATTGATGCGCTGCGTCGGCGCGCACGATTCGACGCAGCGAAGGAAAAGATCGCGGACCCAATGGAAACCGGAGATGACTGTGCCACGGACGAGAGCGTGGCAGACGACTCGTTGCGATTGATCTTCACCTGCTGCCATCCCGTACTGACGCAGGAGGCCCGTGTTGCGCTGACGTTGCGCGAAGTCTGCGGTCTGACGACTGAGGAAATTGCCCGCGCCTTCCTCATGGCCGCCCCCACTCTGGCCCAACGGATCGTGCGAGCCAAAGCCAGGATTCGCGAGGCACGCATTCCCTATCAAGTGCCCTCTCCAGAGGAACTGCCAGAGCGATTGGCGACTGTGCTGCAAGTGGTCTATCTCGTGTTTAACGAAGGATACTCTGCCTCGTCGGGCCCATCGCTGACGCGGGCGGATCTTTCAGGTGAAGCCATCCGCCTTGGGCGGTTGCTGCTGGAATTGCTGCCGGAGCCGGAGGTGATGGGACTGCTTGCGCTCATGCTCTTGCAGGAGTCGCGCCGTGCGGCCCGGGCCACGCCGACGGGCGAACTGATCCTGTTGGAGCATCAAGACCGTTCGCTGTGGAATCGCAAACAAATCACCGAAGGTGTGGCGCTGGTGGAGCGGGCATTGATCTCACGGCGGTTCGGCTCCTACACGCTTCAGTCAGCCATTGCTGCGGTGCATGCCGAAGCACCCGCCGCTGCCTCAACCGACTGGCCGCAAATCGTCGCGCTCTACACCGCTTTGGCTCAGGCCGAACCCTCGCCGGTCGTCGAACTGAATCGCGCTGTGGCTGTGGCGATGTGTGATGGCCCAGAGGCCGGACTGGCGCTGATTAACGCCATTTTAGCGCGCGGCGACTTGGCGGAGTATCACCTCGCGCACTCGGCAAGGGCGGATTTATGTCGGCGACTGGGTCGGAAGTCCGAGGCTCGTGACTCCTACGAACGCGCTCTTGCTCTGACGCAATTGGAACCGGCACGGCGATTTCTGGAACAGCGGCTGCGGGAGCTGGGTTAGACGCTTTCGAAATAATTTTCAAAAAGTTGCCCCCCTTGTCGATTTCAGGAACTGCCAATCGACGACTTCCTGAAACGGTTCATTTGAAGACCGTTGAAACTACAAACACAACTGCCATGAAATACATCTGCCTTGGATACATCGAGCCCAACAAATTTGAAACCATGCCTGAAACCGAGCGCAATGCGATGGTGGACGAATGCCTCACCTACGACGACGAGTTGCGGAAGAACGGCCACTTCGCAGGAGGTGAAGGGCTGCAGCCCCCGCAAACAGCCGCAACCTTGCGTTGGGTGGATGGCAAGGTGTCCATTACCGACGGGCCGTATGCCGAAACAAAAAAGCAAATCGGCGGAGTCCTGATCCTGGAAGCACGAGACTTGAATCACGCGATCCAGATCATGTCCAAACACCCCGGAGTGAAGGCCGGTCCCTTCGAAATACGCCCCGCGGCGGATCTCAGCGAAATGATCCGTGAGAGTGAGCAACGGCGGGCCGGAGCCTAATCGGAATCAACTTGAGACACTGAGCAGTCACTATCTGGTGGCTGCTCATTTCGTATTTTCGAAGCGATGAGCCATCCACTCCCACATCACCACTCCATATCCTGCCCGATCTTGTCGTCGAGCCACTTGCGCAGCTTGTCGAGGCCTTCGCCGGTTTCGGCGGAGACGGGGTGGACTTTGATGCGTTTGAAGCGCTCTTTGAAGTGGACGAGGTTTTCCGCTGCCTCGGGGAGGTCGATCTTGTTGGCGATGATGCACCAGGGACGCTTGGCGAGTTCCTCGGAGTAGAGAGAGACCTCTTTGCGCACGATTTCGAGATCAGACACGGGGTCACGGCCTTCGGTGCCAGCGGTATCGACCACAAAGAGCAGCACGCGGCAGCGCATGATGTGGCGCAGGAAGTCATGGCCGAGGCCGATGTTTTCGTGCGCGCCTTCGATCAGTCCGGGGATGTCCGCCAGCGAACCACGTCGATTGGGTCCGAACTCAATGACGCCGACCATCGGTTGCAGCGTGGTGAAGGGGTAGTTCGCGATCTTCGGCTTGGCCGCACTCAGCTTGGAGAGCAGCGTCGATTTGCCTGCATTTGGAGCGCCGACGAATCCAGCATCAGCGATGCTGCGGAGTTCGAAGTGAAATTCGCCTTCTTCGCCGGGGGTGCCGGGAGTGAACTCACGCGGGGCCTGGTGCGTGGAGGTTTTGAAATGCACGTTCCCCTTCCCGCCCTTGCCGCCTTTGCAGAGTACGTAGGTGGAGTTGGTTTCAGTCAGATCGGCCACCGGTTCATAGCGCGTGACGAGTTCATTCGTCTCGTTGTCGTATTCCTGAATGACGCGGCTGATGAGCGTGCCCGGCGGCACTTTATACACCACGTCCTTGCCGCTGCGGCCGGTACACTGTGTTCCACCGCCCTTGGCACCGTCTTCGGCGAGGAGGCGGTTGTTGAAAACGTAATTGCGGAGGCTGTCCGTGCTGGGATCCACCAGCAGGATGAGGCTCCCCCCGTTGCCGCCATCGCCGCCGTCAGGGCCGCCTTTGGGACGAAATTTTCCGCGATGGAAGTGGGCACTGCCATCGCCGCCTTTACCGGCACGCGCTTGAACTTTGATTTGATCGACAAACATGGGATTGTTCAGTTAGCCGGGGATGAGGCTGGGAGCAAGGGTTAGCTTCATGGCCATTTTACTGCGCTGCGGCCTCCTTGTCCCCGCCAGCCGCCTTGGCTGGAGTGGGGTAGAACAACTGCATGGCACGCCGAATCTGCGGGCTTTTCAGGCTAGCGGCATAAATAGCGTCCGGGATCTGGCGGTGTTTGGCGAACAAATGGTAGGCGCTGAGGGCCTCGAAGCCGGCATTCAGCGATCCTTCCATCGGCAGATAGCTGCGGCCATCGACATTGAGATTCTCCACCATGCCCCACGGCGGGAAGTAGCTGGCCTTCTCCATGCGCTCCAACAGCTCATAAGTCTCCGCCGTGTGTGGATTCAGCGTGGCGGACATCAGGATGTAGTGCGGATGAATGAGCTTTTGGTCTGGCAGATCGACGCCGCCCACATAGTAACCGTTGCCCGCCTGATTTTCTCCCGCAGAAAGGCCGTAGATACCGTTGCGTGCCGCATGGGACTGCGGCCAGCGCTTCGGAATGTAGGCACGCTGTGCGCCCAGCATGGCACGGCGAACACTGAGCCAGCGCACGCCATCGTGAGCATCGGGCACGTCACTGTCGAAATCAGGATGAAACAAGCTTTGCAGTTCAGTGATGAAACCGGTGCCCTGCCAGGCCTTGCCCGGAGTGCGCATGGGAGGAGGGCGATGGTCGGGGTTGGCGATGCCTTCCATGAGCATGACCAGAGCCGTTTCACCGCCCCAGTCCTGCCAGCCATGCGGCAGAAGTGCGATGCCGTCCTCGTCCAGACCATGAGAGAGCTCTCCGCCAGGCAGGTGCAGTAGATTGAACTCAATCGCCTGCATTTGCAGTACCAGATCTTCGGCCACGGCGGGCACATCCAGCATGATCGCCGCCAGCAGCATGGACTGTGCATAGATCGCTGTGTCCACCGTGCTGTATTCGGTGCCCGGATGGATGCAGTAGGCATTCTCATGCCGGTACACAAAATGCGGCAGCAGCCCGCGCCCGGTTTTGAGTTTCTTCATCGCCTCATGCGTGCGCATGAGCACCCAACGCGCGTAATCTAGCGTGACGATGCCCAGCGGCTCCTGCGCCACCGCCGCCGAGGCCAGCACGTACATGCCGGTGGCGGAGACGGACTCAAACGCCCCTTCTTCAATATGGGCGCGGTCACGCACGAAACCGGTGCCGATGGAATAACTACGCGCGATCTTCGCGTATGAAGCAAGGAGTGCATAGGCGTCCCAGGGCAACTGGGGCATCTCAATGCCGAGAAACAGGCCTGACACTTTCACCTCAGAACCAGGCTCTGCCGTCCAGACGATGGTCTTCCCGTCACGCACGGCTTCAGGCGCCACCGGGTACACAGACATCCGAAATTGTGGCTCGCTCAGCTCGATCATCTGCGTCCAGCGTTGTTCGTCCGTAGGCGATTTGATTTCGAGTTTGATTCGGCCGCGCCCGGCTGCCTCAAGCATCACCGCCGTGACACGCGGCTGAAATCTGGCGGTGACCGGCGCGGGATAGGCATGGGTGAAATCCATCACGCGGCTCGCATTGCGCGCCTGCCCGGCTAGGCTGTGCCACATGCCCGCCCACGCCTCCGGCTGCTGACTGAGGTGTACCACGACTTCGTCGGTGAGCCATTCGATCTCGTGCTCCGCCGGCCCATGAAAGCCGAAGTCGGTGCCGATATGCGTGTAGGCGGTGAATGAATTCAGCCGCTTGGTCCCGGCAAGCACCTGCTGTCCTTCATCGCGATGAATGAAGTACTCCTGCACCGGCTGCCACACGAGACGTGTGGCTGGCTGCGCCATCAACTGCGTGCAAACCATCGCAGCGACGGCTCCTAGGGTTGGAAGGAGACGCATAAAGCGTTGATTATAATGGCAAATTCAGGGGTTTGCCACCTTTGCAGCCTGCAAATTGAAGCTTGAGCCCCGTTCAGGCGTTCAATCAGCGCTCGTCAATAGGCACCACTTTCTGCCCATAAGGCTTACCGACGTAGGCGCTGAGCGGGCGGAACAGACGGTTTTCGCTCCACTGCTCCAGCACGTGGGCGGTCCAGCCGCTCATGCGGGCGATGGCGAAGATTGGCGTAAAAAGGTCAGTCGGAATGCCGAGGCTGTAATAAACCGTGGCGCTGTAGAAATCGACATTCGCATTGAGGCCCTTCTGCTCGCGCATGATCTGGGCGATACGCTCGGACATCTGAATCCATTTCGACTCACCTAGCTGGCTAGTAAGCTGGATCGCCATCTCACGCAGATGCGGAGCGCGGGGATCGAGCACCTTGTAAACGCGATGGCCAATGCCCATGATCTTTTTCTTCTGGGCCAGAGCGTCGGCGACCCAGGCGTCCACTTTGTCGGGTGAACCGATCTCTTCGAGCATGTGGATGACCCCTTCATTGGCACCACCGTGCAGAGGTCCCTTGAGCGCTCCGATGGCGGCGCTGATCGCGGAGAACATGTCGCTCAGCGTCGAAGCCACAACGCGGGCAGTGAAGGTGGAGGCGTTGAAGCCATGCTCGGCATGCAGGATGTAGGCGATGTCGAGGGTCTTTTCAGCTTCCTTGCTCGGCACTTCACCATTCATCAGATAGAGGAAGTGGGCGGCTTCGCTGAGATCCTTGCGCACGGGCGGCAGTTCCAGCCCCTGACGCGCACGGTGGAAATAGGCCGCAATGACGCCGATCTGTGAAGTGAGGCGGATGGCATTGGCCAAGTTTTCGCTGACCTCAATGTCGTGGCGGCTCAAGTCATAGCAGCCGAGCATCGAGACGGCGGTGCGCATGATGTCGATGGGCTTGGCCGTTTTCGGCGCGGTCTTGAGGAAGTCGATGACTCCCTGGGGCAGCTCACGCTCGGCACGCAGCGCGGTGGTCAGCTTGTTGAGCTCGGCACGATTGGGGAGCTTGTTGTAGTAAAGCAGGTAAACGACTTCTTCGTAGCTGACCTTGACCAGTTCGTTGATGTCGTAACCGCAGTAGAACAAGATGCCCTCTGCTCCATTCACCTCCCCAAGACGGGTTTCAGCAGCAACGATTCCTTCGAGACCTTTGGATACAACAGACATGGGGGAGGGCGTGGGGTTTAGGTTTGATAGCAGATAGCGTGCTCAAACTACGCCTCAACCAAAGACTCGTTCACAAGAAAAGAATTCTTCCGCCGGGGGATGCCCGGCATCCCCTGCGGACAGGAGGTGGTTTTGTTTGTGCAAAGACCCTCACTAGCCTAGCTCCAGCGATGGCCACCCCCTATCGCCTTCTTTTTGTCTGCCTGGGCAATATCTGCCGCTCTCCGGCGGCAGAAGGGGTCATGCGGGCGATGCTTGAAGCTCAAGGATTTGCGGATCGCGTCTCGATCCGTTCCGCAGGCACGGCCGGCTGGCATGTGGGCAAACTGCCCGACCAAAGAATGCGCACTGCCGCGCAAAATCGGGGCTATGACCTCAGCAGCCGCGCCCGGCAGGTCACCGATAACGATTTGCGCGATTATGACCTCGTGCTCGTCATGGACCGGCAAAATCTGCGTGATGTGCGGTCCTATGACCGTGAATCTCTGTTCGACGCGAAAATCCGTCTGTTTTGTGATTTCTGCACCGACCACCAGGAGAGCGAAGTGCCAGACCCCTATTACGGCGGCGAGCAGGGCTTTGAACTCGTGCTGGATCTACTCGAAGACGGCTGCCGTGGCGTGCTGGCCCACGTCAGTTCAACCCTCACGTAAAATCGCCTCCGCCACGCGCATGCCATCAGCGGCGGCAGAGATGATACCTCCAGCGTAGCCCGCGCCTTCACCCGCCGGGTAAAAATGCTTCACGCCAAGGCATTCAAAGGTCTGCGTATCGCGCGGAATGCGGGCGGGTGAGGAACTGCGTGTTTCCACGCCGGTAAGCACCGCCTCGTCCAGAGCAAAACCCGGCAGGTTTTTATCGATGCGCGGGATTGCCTCCTGAATCGTCTCGATTGTGTATTCGGGCAGCACTTCGCACAAATTCGACCACACGACGCCCGGCTCATAGGAGGGCAGCACTTTGCCCGGGCCGGTGGAGGCACGTCCAGCCAGAAAATCGCCCAGCAACTGCGCAGGCGCATGGTATTTGCCGCCACCGAGAACGAAGGCCCGGCGCTCCAGATTGCGCTGAAACTCGATGCCACTGAGCACATCCCCCGCAGGCATGTCCTCGGGCCGCACATCCACCATGAAGCCGCTGTTGGCATTCGACTCCTCACGAGCGTAGCTGCTCATGCCGTTCGTCACCACCATGCCCGGCTCCGAAGTCGCCGCTACGACCAACCCGCCGGGACACATGCAGAAACTGTAGGCCGCACGGCCCGTGCCGCAGTGGGCCACAAACTTGTACGGTGCCGATCCCAGCCGTGCATGCCCGGCCCATTTGCCGTACAGGCTGCGGTCGATCAATTTCTGCGGGTGCTCGATGCGCACACCGATGGAAAAGGGCTTGGCCTCAAACGGCACGCCATGCCGATGCAGCATGTAAAACGTGTCCCTGGAGCTGTGGCCGATGGCAAAGATGAAACGTGAACCTTCAATCGTTTCACCATCGGTGAGCGTCACCGCACGCATCACGCCGTCTTCGATCACCACATCCGCCACGCGGGCACCAAAACGCACCTCGCCACCCAGCGCGATGATTTCCTCACGCACATGGCGCACGACCTTGATGAGCCGGTCCGTGCCGATGTGCGGCCTGCTTTTGATCAAGATGTCCTCGGGCGCGCCTGCGGCCACCATTTCACGCAGCAGCCAGGGGATGCGGTGCTCACGGTCACGAATCTGCGTGTAGAGCTTGCCATCCGAAAAGGTGCCTGCGCCGCCTTCACCGAACTGCACATTCGATTCAGGATTGAAATCCCAGCCGCGCCGCCAGAAGCCGGTCACATCACGCGCACGATCCCCTGCGGCCTTGCCGCGCTCCAAGAGCAGCGGCTTCAAACCCGCACGGGCCAGCAGCAGGCCGCAAAACAAACCACACGGCCCGGAGCCAACGATCACAGGCCGCGCAGATGCTGAACGCGCCACGTTTGACGCTACCTCGTTATAAATCTCCTCAGACGCTGGGCCGATGCGGGGATTTTTGCCAATGCGCTTGAGCACGCGCGCCTCGTCCTTCACTTCGACCAGGAGCGTGAAGCTGAACTCCACATGCCCGCGCCGCGCATCAATCGCCCGCTGCTTCACCTGGACGCGGATCACGTCCTCATCGCGCGCGCCAAGCTGTTTCACCACTGCACGGCGCAGATCATCATCTTGATGATCGACGGGAAGGAGAACCTGGGAGAGCTGCAGCATGGGGGCGGGATTTGGCGGCAGTGCCAATAGCCCACGTGAAAGCCATATCAACCCTACTTCGTCTTTGCCGCCTTCTCCTTGGGAGGGGAGTACCAGCCGAAAACCTTGTCCCCATTGAACAGTTTGTGATGCTCCGGCGTCATACCGCCGTAATCGGCGATGACGCCGCCCTGCTCCACCGTACCCACGCGCAGATTGGCATACACGTCACCTTCATCATAGAGCACATGCAGCGGATCACGGCTGCACAACTGCACCCCCTGGACGGGTTTGACGACGGTGAATCTCCAAGTGGTATCAATGTGCTGGATGGAACCCAGTTCACGATAGACCAGCGCCTTCGGCACATTGTTGAGATCATACTGGGTCACATTGCTGCCACGCCATGGATCATAGGCCGGGCTGCCCGGATTGGAGTAATCCCCGGCCCAGAACTGCTGATACGGGGTAGGATCAGGCTGCGCGGCACGAATGGCCGCAGGTGATTGCGTGACTGGAAAATTGCGAATCACGGGCAGCGGATCGACGCGCTCCACGATCTTGTCCACGAGTGCGAACACATCGCTTACCCGGCCATAGGTGAAGAACTGGTAGGAATCGATCAGCTCTGAGGTACTAACGCGCGTCTTTTTGACCGTCAGGCGATGCTCGCTGGAGTTGGAAAACAGATTGAAGCCCAACAGGTAGTCGATGTCCTTGTCGAGTGCCGGAGTCTTGCCCGGCGCGCCGCTCTTCACCTCCTCGGTGGTCAGATTAAACACCCGCACCTGACCGCGGCGCAGTAGTTTCGTGCTGAGACTGTCTGCCAGCGCTCGGCCCAGGTCAGGGCGCGAGGTGCCATCCACCGTTACATTATCAGCCTGAATGGCGATCTTGGGCCGTTCCGCGCTTTTCACGCTCCAGTCGCCTTCAGCGTGGGTTTTGGCGGAGATGACCATGCTCAAAAGAGCAGCCATGGCGAAAGTGACTCGGTGCTGGTACATGCCTATTAGAGTTCAGGCGATGTTAACGGTTCAAAAAACGCTTGGGAAGCGAAATCTGGCCACATTCAGGGGCGTGAGACCGATAAAACTCAAGGTTTTTTCACCAGCGCCTTCACCTCTGCCGCGCCGATCGCTTGATGAAACACGATCTGGGTACCCAACTGCTGGATGAGCGTCCCCTCATTTTTCCGTTTCCGCACCGGCAACGGCTCTTCGAGCACGGTCTGGATTTCAGAGACATGGCCCACCCCATTGCCAAACTGGTCAATCAGTGCCGAGCCGCTAGAACCAGGTGCCCAGTCCGTCGTCGTTTCAAGCCACACTGGCTTGGGCACCTCGGTGCCTTCGGGCAGTTTGGCCGCTTCTTTCTTGCTCATGAAGGGGCGTTTCACGAAGCGGCTCACGATGCCCTCGCTGAAATAGCCGCGCTTGCCACTAGGATCACTGAAACACCACACGGAATCTCCTGGACTCACGTCCAGGCTGAGCGGCAGCGGGGTGAGCGGCTGGCCGGACTTCACTCGAATGATGGCACAGTCGGTGCCGACGTTGCAGGCGAGAACTTCTGTGACGGGCAGGATCACATCCTCCTCCGTGGCCACCACCAGCCAGCCCTCCTTCATGTTGGGAGGAGGAGCAATCACATGCGCGCAGGTGGCGACTGCACCGTCAGCCGTGAGGGCATAACCTCCCGCCAGATCGAGATGCCATTTGTCACACTTGGAGCACAGATAAAACTGCCCCACACGGAGGTGGGCCTTGAGCGCGCGCTGCCAGCGCTCACGTGGAGTGAGCGGTTTCGTATCAGCAGGCGGCAGGACGATGTCGCACTGAGTGCGCTGCGCCTGCTCCAGGGCTTTGGTCATCGAGAGTAACTCTGAAGCCTCCTGCAGCTTCTCCGCCTGCTCGGTCAGCACCGCATTGGGCCGAGTACCACGACCTTCTGCATAAACCGGCACCCCGGGAGCCTGCGCACAGGCGATGCGAGCCGACAACAGCAGGAACAACAGAGCGCAGGTGTTTTTCATGAGCATCAGCCGATTTTTTCGGCACCAAAGTGACCGCGCAGTGCTGCTGGAATCAGGATCGTTCCGTCTGCCTGCTGATACGTTTCGACAAGCGCGACAAACAGGCGCGCCAGTGCCGTGCCGGAACCATTCAGGGTGTGAGGGATGCGGTTTTTGCCGTTTTCATCTTTGTAGCGCAGATTCATGCGACGGGCCTGGTAGTCGCCGAAACTCGAGCAGCTCGACACTTCGAGATAAGTCCCCTGCCCCGGTGCCCAAACTTCGATGTCGTAGGTCTTGGCCGAGCCAAACCCAATGTCGCCGGTGCAGAGTTCGATCACGCGATAGTGCAGTCCGAGAAGCTGCAACACTTTCTCTGCGTTCGCGGTGAGGCTTTCCAGTTCGGCCATGCTGGTCTCCGGCGTGGTGATCTTCACCAGCTCGACCTTGTCGAACTGGTGCATGCGGATCAGTCCGCGCGTGCCGAGACCTGCGCTGCCTGCTTCACGACGGAAGCAGGGCGTGTAGGCGGCGTAATTGACCGGCAGTTTTTCCAGCGGCAGGATTTCATCGCGATGCAGATTCGTTACCGGCACTTCGGCGGTGGGAATGAGATACAGATCGTCCGTGGCACTGTGATAGACCTGATCGCCAAATTTGGGAAGCTGGCCGGTGCCAACGAGGCACTCTGCCTTCACCAGCAGTGGCGGGTTGATTTCTTCATAGCCATGCTGCGTCGTGTGCAGATCCAGCAGGAAGCTGATCAAAGCGCGCTCTAGCCGCGCTCCGGTGCCGCGATACACCACAAAGGCGCTGCCGGAGATCTTTGCCCCGGCTTCGAAATCGAGCATGCCGAGAGCCGCTCCGAGTACGGTGTGGTCCTTCGGCTGGAAATCAAAGGTTGGCTTCTCACCCCAGACACGCACCTCGGGGTTCTCCTCCGCCGTGCTGCCCACGGGGCAGGCTTCATGCGGCAGATTGGGAATGCTCAGGAGCAGATCGCGCTGGCGTGCATCCGCGACATCGGCCTCACGGCCAATTTCCTCGATGCGGCTGCCGATGCCACGCACTTCCGCTTCGATGGCGCTGGTGTCCTGGCCGTTCTTTTTCGCGATGCCGATCTCTTTGCTGATGCGATTGCGATCACTTTGTAGCTTCTGACGTTCCGTCTCTGCGGCGCGGCGCTGCGTGTCAATGGACTGCACCTCATCCACCATGGAAGCAAAGTCGCCACTGCGGTTGGCGAGGCGCTGTTTGACCTGATCTGGGGTGTCACGAATGAGGCGGATGTCGAGCATAAGGGCCGTGAGGTTAGCGGGAGTGTGCAGCTTGTCGAGTGCTGGAAGGGGGATTGACAGCGGGAATGTCAGTCCGACCTTCCGGCTGTGATCTACCTCGACGCCAACGCCACCACGCCGGTCGATCCAGCAGTGCTGGAGGCGATGCTACCGTTCCTGCGCGAGCACTACGCCAATCCCGCCGCCAGCTATGCCAGCGGGCGCAGGGTGCGCCGTGCCATCGAGCAGGCGCGGGCGCAGGTGGCGGCGCTGCTCGGTGCCCAGCCTGGCGAGATCACCTTCACCAGCGGCGGCACCGAATCCATCAACGCTGTGCATGCCTCCGTACGCGCCTTGTGGCCGGAAAAGCCGGAACTCATCATCACCGGCACCGAGCACGCGGCAGTCCTCGAATCCGCCCGGCACTGGCAGGCGCAGGGTGGCGAAGTCGTTACCGCTCCCGTACATCCTGATGGCAGGGTCGATCTCCAAGCCTTGCAGACTCTGGTTCGGCCAGGAATCACTGCGCTGGTCTCCATCATGTGGGCCAACAACGAGACTGGCGTCATCGCCCCGATGCATGAAATCGTCGCGCTGGCGCACTCTGCTGGTGCGCTCGTGCATACGGACGCCGTACAAGCGGCGGGGAAAATCCACCTCGATGTACAGACGACACCGGTCGATTTTCTCAGCCTCAGCGGGCACAAGATGCACGCGCCCAAGGGCATTGGCGCGCTTTACATCAGCCAACGCGTTCGTTTTGCACCACTGCTCGTGGGTGGTGGACAGGAAAACGAACGACGCGGCGGCACCGAAAATGTGCCCGGCATCATCGCCCTCGGCAAAGCTGCCGAACTCGCCGTCCAGCACCTTGCAGACGGGACCAAAGCACGCATCAAAACCCTGCGAGACCGCTTTGAGCATCTCGTGCACGCTGCGCTGCCGGAGCTGCGCATTCACGGCTGCCCCACGCACCGCCTGCACACTACCAGTTCGTTTTGCCTGCCTGAAATCGATGCTGCCGGGATGCTCATCCTGCTCGATCAAGCGGGCGTCGCCTGCTCGGCTGGTTCCGCCTGCCACACCGGAGCGCTGCATGCCTCGCATGTGCTGGAGGCGATGGGGATCAGCGCGCGCGACGCCGCCTGCACACTGCGCGTTTCCTTCAGCCGCTGCAACACCAAGGCCGATGCCGTGGCCGCCGCGCATGCGGTGATTCATTCTGTCCACAAAATGCGCGAGGCACAGGGTTGTGACCTCGCCGTCATGACGCACTGAATCTCCCAACCAACCATGAAATCCAGCCCCCAACTGATATTGCTCGTCCTCGCCCTGCTGCTGCCCGCCTGCACCGGCAGTGCCTGGCACAAGGCCTTCGCCGCCCCCACAGTCACGTTGAATTACGACGATTTCGGCCCAGAGAGTGCGGCCTCCAAATTTCTGGGGCCGCGCGGCTCCCACACGACCATCATCGCCCACTACGGCTTCAAGAACCTCACACCTTCGGGGCCTGAGGATGTCCGCTATGTCAATGTCCTCCAGAGCATGAACTTCCTCGGCCAGCAGGTCCGCAGCCTGCCGCCCACCCCGGCCAATGAAGCCCTGCGTCAGCGCCTGCGCGCCACCTATGCCCGCCTCTACCCGCTGCAGCTCAAGCGCTACAACATCGCGCTGAGCACCTCTTTCATGTCCCCCGTTAGCGGCATTAACCGCAGGCTCATGCTCCCGGCGCTGCCACCACCGGCGATTTGAGCTGCCAGATGAGCGTTTGAGATTCCAGCATCCAGCGGCTAGCATCCCGCCTCATGGCCCACCGCTTCATCTACACCGAACGCGTCCAGTTCTCCGACACTGACATGGCCGGCATCGTCCATTTCTCCAATTTCTTCCGTTATATGGAGCGAGTAGAGCATGCCTTCTTCCGCAGTCTTGGATTCTCCATCGTCGATAAGCCCGTGGAAGGCGAAGAACGCGTTGGCTGGCCCCGCGTCCATGCCTCCTGCGACTACATGGCCCCGCTGCGCGTCGAAGAGGAGTTTGAGTGCGAACTCCTCGTGGAAGAAGTCCGCAGCAAAGTGATCCGCCACTACATCCGCTTTTGGAAGCTGGATGGCACCCTGGCCGCTGAAGGCCGCATCACCGCCGCCTGCGTGCGCAAGGATAAAGCGACCGGACAGATGAAAGCCGTCGTGATCCCCCAGCGCTTCCGTGACAAGATTGAGGCCGCGCCGCCTGAGCTGTTCCAGAGACGGGACAAAAAGTGAACAAAGCCGTTGTCCCAGGCGTTTTCTCACGGCAATTCATTGCTCCTTACTCCACAACCCTCGTGAACTCCCAACCCCAAACCAAATCCATGCAGACCTGGCTCATTTACGCTCTCCTCACCGTGCTCTCCTGGGGCGTTTATGGGGTCATCCTTCACGCGGCACGCTCCAAGATGCCCATGGGGCCAGAAACCCCCAATGCCAGCCTCAAGGCATTTCTCTTTGTCTGCATCGCCTACGCTCTTATTGGCATTGTCACGGCGTTGGTGCTGAAAGCCCGCGGTACCAACTGGAGCTTCACCGGTGAGACAGGCAGTGGTATTCCCCTCAGCCTCATCGCAGGGATGGCAGGTGCTCTGGGTGCGCTCACGCTGGTCCTCGCCCTCGGTGCAGCCGCCACTCCCATCATCAAAGGTGGCGGAGGATTCGGTGTCGCCGCCGCAGCGGCGGTCATGCCCATTGTCTTCGGTGGTGCTCCGGTGATCAACACCCTCACCGCAATGCTACTCCATCGGCCGGACAAGGCCATTCCGCCTCAATTCATTATCGGCTGCGTGCTGGCTGTCGTCGGTACTGTCATGGTGTCCAAGTACGCCCCGTCCAACACGGGTGGTGCCGCCCACCCTCCTGCGGCAGCCTCCAAGCCACATTGAGATGGCACGCCTGCTTCTTTTCGACATCGACGGCACGCTGATTGACAGCCATGGCGCTGGCGGCGCGGCAATTCTCGACGCGGCTGAAGAACACTTCGGCATTCAGCGCGAGCAACTGCCGCCGCTCCAACTCGCCGGGGCCACCGACCCCGCGATTGCGATGGATGTGTTCGCCCACATGCAGCGTCAGCACACGCCGGAAGAAGTCACCGCGTTTCTGGACCGTTATCTGTCCCATCTCCAGCGCCGCCTGCAAGCGCCGGACTTCAGCGGCTACACCCTGCCCGGTGTGACACAACTGCTGCAAGCCCTGCGCCTTGAAAGTGAAGCTCATCTGGGCCTGCTCACAGGCAATGTACGTCGCGGCGCTGTGATCAAGCTCTCACGCCACGGCCTTTTCGAGCATTTTATTGATGGCGGCTTCGGTAGTGACCATCATGACCGTAACCAGCTCGGCCCCGTGGCCCTGCAGCGCATGCAGCAAGCCACCGACACGAAGTACGATATTGCCGACGTCATCGTCATTGGCGACACCCCGAAGGACATCCGCTGCGCCGAGGCCTTCGGTGCCAAATGCCTCGCCGTGGCGACAGGCCAATATTCGTATGCGGAGTTGAGCGCCCTGAATCCCTGGCGCTGCGTCGAATCGTTTGCCGATGTACCCGCAGTGGTCGAGTTGCTGCTGCGCGACTGATTTCTCATGAGCAACTCCTCCGACGCCATGCGCGCCATGCGGATCTCGCTAGGCATAGGCTTTCTCATGCTCGTGCTCAAAATGGGTGCCTATGTGCTGACCGGCTCGGCGGCGATCCTGGGCGATGCCGCTGAGTCCGTGGTGCATGTTGCAGCCGTGATGTTTGCGGCCTTCAGCCTCGGTCTGCTGCACAAACCGGCCGATACTGACCACCCCTACGGCCACAGCAAAATTGCCTTCTTCTCTGCTGGCATCGAAGGCGGGCTGATCATCCTCGCCGCCTTGTTCATCATTTATGAATCGGTGCGCCGTCTGCTGCAGCACCTGCCGCCCGCCAATCTGGATCAAGGCCTAGCGCTCACGGCGCTCACCATCGTCATCAATGCCGCTCTCGGCGCGTATCTCATCCGCACGGGAAAAAAACAAGGCTCTTTGATTCTCGAATCCAACGGCAAGCACGTGCTTACCGATGTGTGGACCAGTCTCGGTGCCATCATCGGCCTCGGCCTTGTTGCTTTGACCGGCTGGCACAGTTGGGATTCGATCTGCGGCCTCCTCATGGCTGCCAACATCATCTGGACCGGTTACGGCCTCATGCGCCAGAGCATCGGCGGTCTGATGGACACGGCTGATCCGACACTCAATGCCGCACTCGATGCCGCTCTACGCCGTGAAACGACCAAGCACGGCCTCCAGTTTCATGCCCTGCGCCATCGCGATGCCGGTGAGATGCACTACGTCGAAGTTCACCTCCTGTTCGGCGACGACATCATGCTGCGCGACGCCCACCGCATCGCCACCGAGATCGAAACCGCCGTGCAGGACAGCGTGCCCAATCCGGTGCTCATCACCACACATCTCGAATGCCAGGGCGACCACGATGAACTGCATCAGCACGGGGAGGCCAGCGACCCGCACCGCATCCGCCCATGATCCCGCTCGATGCTAGCGCCCTGCATGACGATGAGCTGCCGTGGCACATCACCGTGCTAGACGAAGTTGGCTCCACCAGTGACTGGCTCAAACAGAACGCCGCCAATTTACCCATCGGCACCGTGGTCTTTGCTGAATCACAAACCGCAGGCCGTGGACGCCGTGACAATCGTTGGATCGCTCCACGCGGCAAAGATTTGATGTTCTCGCTGCTGCTGAAGCCAGCGGCCCCCATGGAGAACTGGCCGCGCATCACCACCCTGGCGGCGCTGGCCATCGGCAAAGCCATCGAAGCAGAGCTGCCGCTCCAGCCACGCATCAAATGGCCCAACGACATCTATCTGAGCGACCGCAAGGTCAGCGGCCTGCTGGCGGAGACCGTGACCACTCGTGACGGCATGCGGATCGTTCTGGGCATTGGTCTGAATGTGAATGCGCTCGATTTTCCGCCTGATCTGCATGCCACTTCGCTGCTGAATCAGTTGCAGCCAGTCTCGATCCGCGAACTCGACCGCAACGCGCTGGCAAACCGCCTGCTGAACTCGTTGCACACCGAGTTCGCACGCATCGACGACGATTTCCACACCGCCATCGCTGAAGTGCGTGAACGCAGTTGGCTCATCGGCCGCCAAATCCGCTGCCGTGCCGAAGGGCGTGAAGTGCATGGACGTGTCCTGGATCTGAATGTGGAGGGCCATCTCATGCTTGCGCTGCCAGATGGCAACTCTCTCACGCTCACCAGCGCGGAAGAAATCCGTGATGTGAAGATTTGACGGAATCTGGCCCACTTGCTGCGGAATTCACCACTTCATGCAGGATTGGTTTCCTAATCGCCACAACCCAACACAAAGTCTCAGCTTGAGTTTTTCACCCCATTTGCTTTAGGATACCCGTAGCTATCCACTACTCATTCTGCATGAGCGACGAAACTGACCCCCCGATCTCACCAGAAGAAAATCCAACTGAAGGCTCCCCCTTTCCCACGTTGGAGGAAATGGCAGCACTGCTACCGCAGTATGAGTTTCACGACATCCTCGGAGTTGGCGGCATGGGAGCAGTGTATCTTGCCAGACAGGCTGCGCTAGACCGCTGGGTAGCCCTCAAACTCCTGCCGGTCTCCGCAGCTCAGAATGAGGAAGACGCACACCGCTTCATCACAGAAGCACGCTCCATGGCCAGACTCACGCATGCGCACATCGCGGCGGTTTATGACTTTGGCCAGACCACGCAGGGGCACCTCTATCTGGTGATGGAGTATGTGAGCGGACTGGACCTGCACCGCCTCATTCACCGCGATGAAGTGACGCCCGAGCGCATCCGCAGCCTTGTCCCGCAACTGTGTGATGCACTCGCCTACGCCCACAGTCACAACATCATCCATCGCGACATCAAACCGGCCAACATCCTCATTACAGAGGACTGGCAGGCGAAGGTGGTCGATTTCGGTCTCGCCCGTGACAAGGACACCGACGCAACCGGCGAAGCCGAATACGGCACTCCTGATTACGTCGCCCCCGAACGCCTGCAGGCGGATGCCACGGTGGACCACCGCGCTGACATCTACGCTCTAGGGGTCGTCATCCACGAAATGTTCACCAAGCTCACGCCTCGGGCAGCCGGACCTGCGGCTGGCCAGGGAGTGCCGGCAGAATACGCCAGCGTCGTGAGCCGTTGCATGATGGTAGATCCTGCAAAGCGCTTCCAAAAGTGCAGCGATATCAAAGCTTTCCTCAATGCTGCCGCCATCGCTGCGGCTGCTCCAGCAGCGCCAGTGCATCGCGCACCACCGCTGCAGTTGCAGGCCAGGATACGTCCGCAAGGGTCTGCCCCTCTGCCACCGAAACAAGGGTCCTTTGGGTGGATCTGGGCTGCAGCCTGCATTCTTTTGCTTGCGGTTGGCGGCTGGTTCATTCAGCAGCAGCAGAATCCTGATACCGCCGCCCAGTCCAAACCAGATAGTAAGGGCGAAAAGAGCGCCAACCCAGCACCTGCAACCAATGCGCCTCCCTCCAAAGTGGCTAATGGTGCGGCAACCCCCACAATCATCAGCAATGCACCTGCCGGTCCGTTCAAACCCGAGGGGGGCGATTTCACCGTACTCAGGCACCTCAAAGGTCACACAGAAAACGTCTTTTCCTGCGCTATTCTCCCCGACCAACGCCGGGCGGTTTCCGGTGGGCATGATCATACGCTCGTGCTCTGGGACGTGGCCACGGGAGCGCTACTGAAACGCTTCCCTTCTCCCGTCGGTGATATTTACGGCATCGAGCCGGCTGCCGATGGCAAAACCATCCTGCTGTATTCAATTCTAACTCATCAGGTCGCCATCTTCGACATTGAGCAAGGTCAGGCCATCGCCAGCATCAAAGCTCCTGCCAATCGGCTGACTAATGCGACTTGGGCTGCCGACCAAAAAAGCGTCTATCTGCTGTGCAATGACACCAACGGCGGTGTTTATTACTGGGAGCCTTCAAAGGGAGCCGTGCTGCAACAGTTCTCCGAGTGGCCGCGCGCGGCTAATCAATTGCTTATACTGCCAGCAATGAAGCCTGACGATAAGCCGCAAGCGCTAGTGTTCGGCAGCACCCTGAAGCCCAATCCAAACATAGGCCCCAACTCAACTCAGCGCTTCATCGTGGACAAGCCCTGGGCAGCCCTGTTCTCCGTGCCCGAGCACCGCCTCATCCGCGACCTGCCGGATTACACCAATTTTCGCAACCGCCTTTCCCTCTCCCCGGACGGCAGCACCATCGTCGGTGGTCTCGGCACACTTTATCTGCTCGATGTTCCCAAGCTCACCACGCGTTTCCTCATCAATCCACCTGCTGGCACCAATTGCTCAAGCAGTACCTGGGCGGGTTCCGGCCGCCTCCTTGTCTGCTCCTATTCCAATGGCAAGCTCCTCATCCGCGAAGCCGACACCGGAATCGAACTTGCCAGCCTCGACATCGGCGTGCGCGCCAACACGATCCGCATTTCCCAGGATGAAGGTTGGATGATGGTTTCCGCCTACCCGATCGACCCCAAAAACCCAGGACCGGATGACTTCGATGTGCTGGTCATCCGTCTCCCAGATCTGAACCGGCTCGGCTCCAACAAAAGCTTCCTCACCCTGGCCACGCGTCAGTTAGCGAACCTGGGAAAGTTTGACCCGGAACTCGCTGCCCTGCGCGCTCAATCAGCCCCGCCCAATTCGCTGACTAACGATGAGCAACTCCGCGAACTCACCACCAAGTACGGTGCTGCATTGAATCGCTCTGCTGTCACAGCTTCTCCCAAAGACCAACTCGCCATGCGCGCCGAGGCGAATGCCATCGCTGCGGGGCAACCCGTCCCCGATCCTTCCACCGACGCCGCGACTTCGGGCGATCACAAACGTCTGCGTGGCATCTATCGCCAGCAGACCGCGCAGCTCGAACAGCGCCTCCAGGAATCTGCCGAAAGCATGCGCCAAAAGCTCGGAAGCGGTGTCAGGGGTCTCGCAGCCAAACGACAGCAAGCGGGTGATCGCCTGGGCGTTGCCCGCTGCGATGCACTGCTCGCCAGTCTTGGTGGATCCAAGCCAGTCACCCCAGTGATGGCATCGGCTCCCACGACCACCCCGGCACCGCCCGCCATGCCACCACCTGCGCCCATGCCGCTCGCGACAGCGACCTCGAAAGCTCCCTTCGGCAACAATGTCAAAATTGAGGTCATGCTGGGCCGTCCTACCAAAACCGAAGGCGGTGATTTTGACGATGAGATGCAGGTGATCAATCCCCGCCTTAAACTGACCAATGCCTCCCCCACGCAAGCCTATGAAGGCTACACGTTGAATTTCATTTTGTACGGCGAAAGCACCATCGACATGAAGGTCATCAAGGTACTGCAACGCGCGAGTTTCCCCGTGTCCCTGCCTGTTCGGCAAACTTTTGAAAACAAGCTGCCCAGTGTCACCACTCAATTCGACACGACGGGTGCCAAATTTGGCTTCAAATATCAAGGCTGGGTGGTGCAGGTCACTGGCCCGAGCGGTGAGATTGTCCTGACCAAATCCACATCATCATCCTTTGAAAAACTGCCAGAACAGGTCAAACAGATGAAAGCGGACCAGTGTTATGACAAAAAGCTCAAGGTCGTGCCTGAGCCGGTACTGAATGAATAAGGGTAACGGCAGCGGGCCGTGTTCGTGATTGAACTGCCCGCCACACCATACTATGAGGCAGGCCACCCATGTTTCGCGCCCTCCTCACGTCCCGTCTCCAAGCTGCTTTCACCGCCGCCGGCATTGATCTGCCTGAAGGTTTCACTCCCGGTGTCGTCATCGCCTCCGACACGCGTTTTGGCGATTACCAGAGCAATGCGGCGATGATCTTGGCCAAGCAGCTCAAGACGAATCCACGGGCGCTCGCAGAGCAGATCAAGGCGGCGCTCAAGGTCGAAGACCTGTGTGAAAAAATCACCGTGGATGGCCCGGGCTTTCTGAACCTCACGCTCAGCGCCGCCGCGCTGGCCCAGAGGCTCTCCGTCATTGTCAAAGACGACCACGTCGGCGTGCCCCAGGTGGAGAAAGCAAAAACCATCGTGGTCGATTTCTCCGCGCCCAACATCGCCAAGCCGATGCATGTGGGCCATATCCGCAGCACGTTCATCGGCGACTCGCTGGCCCGCGTAGCGCGCTTTATCGGCCACAAGGTCATCACCGACAATCACGTCGGCGACTGGGGCACGCAGTTTGGCATGATCATCCACGGCTGGAAGACGCAGCTCGACCAATCCAAGCTCAAGGCGGACCCAATTCACGAACTGGTCAGTGTTTACAAAGCCGTGAACGCCGCCGCAAAGGCAGATGAAGCCGTGCTCGAAACCTGCAAAAGTGAACTCGTGAAGTTGCAGCAGGGCGATGCCGAAAACCTCGGCATCTGGAAGGAATGCGTGCGCCTCACGCTCGAACAGCTCGAAAAAGTGTACGGTGCGCTCGACATCAAGTTCGACCACTACCTGGGCGAGAGTTTCTACAATGACGCTCTGGCTCCGCTGGTGGCCGAGATGCTCAATCAAGGCATCGCCACGATCAGCGAAGGTGCCACGGTGGTCTTCAGCGACGGCAGCGTGAAGCCCGAGAACGACCCCTTCTTGATTCGCGACAAAGACGAGTGGAAGCCCGCCCCCTGCATCATCCGCAAAGGTGACGGCGGCTACCTCTACGCCACCACCGACCTCGCCACCATCGACTACCGCGTGAAGGAATGGCAGGCCGATGAAATCTGGTACGTCGTCGGTGCTCCCCAGCAGCTACACTTCCGCCAGGTTTTCGCCGCAGCGCAGCGCCGTGGCATCACCACGAAGATGATCCACATCGCCTTCGGCAGCATTCTGGGACCAGACGGCAAGATGTTCAAAACGCGCAGTGGTGAAACCGTCGGGCTACTGGAGGTCATCGACGAAGCCATCGAGCGTGCCCGCACTGCTGCCGATGAAAAAGAGCAAGGCCTTAGCGATGCCGAGAAGGACGAAATCGCCCGCATCATTGGCGGCGGTTCCGTCAAATATGCCGAACTGAGCCAGAACCGCCTCACCGATTACAAGTTTAGCTGGGACAAGATGCTTTCACTGCAAGGCAACACCGCACCCTACCTCATCAACGCCTACGTCCGCACCCGCAGCATCTTCCGCAAGCTCGATGGCGAAGTGACTCTCACCGATGATCTCGCCGTCACCGAGCCCGCCGAGCGCGCTCTTGCGATGAAGCTGGCCCAGTTCGCCGAAAACGCCCACGACATCCTCGACGACCACCGCCCGAACCTGCTGGCCAATTATCTCTACGAACTCGCAGACACCTACCACAGCTTCTACGAAGCCTGCCACGTCCTCCGTTCCGAAGGCACCGCCCGCAACACCCGCCTGACCCTTTGCGAAGCCACCAGCCGCGTTTTTAAAACAGGCCTCGGCCTGCTGGGCATTCAGACGACGGAGCGGATGTGATGTAACGGATCAAGCCTTGCGCAGCTTGGCCGCTGCAATCGCCTCGGCCATGCGTCCTGGTTTGCTCATCGTACAGCCTGGGCTCGAGGGTGGAGCAGGCTTGGGAGCATTGGGTGGCGGAATATCCGCCATCAAGATGAAGGAACCGACAATAGGAAAAAGATGGCGCTTGATGCTCATGACGGACAGAATCATGACGGCCCGCGAGAGAAGCGTCAATCCACATTCTCATGAATCCCGCCTCCCAGTTCCGTGCCAGTGCGACTGCGATCCTGACACCGTTGGACCGCCTGCGCTGGCTGCTGCTGAAGTTGCTCGGCCCACTGGCGAAGCCCCTGGTGCGTCGGCGTGAACTACGAGTGATGGCCGCAGGTTGCGCCGTGGTGGGTTTCTCATTGGCGGCCACTTTGCTCTCGCCTTTCTGGCTACTGGCTCTGGGGCCGGTCGTGCTAGGTGTGCCGCATCTGGTGGCAGATGTACGTTATCTGGTGCTGCGCCCTGGCTTGCACCGACGTCTCGCTCTTTGGCTGCCAGTGGGCATTCCATTGCTGCTGGCAGGAACGTCCCGTTACAGCATGACCAGCGGAATGGCGGCATGCGTAGCGATGGCCCTGCTCGCAAGCGGAGCATGGTTCCGCAAAATGGTCGCGTTGACTTTTATCATAGCTCTCATGGTGGCTGCCTGGGTGGTGGGAGACGTGGCGGTACTGGTGTTTGCTCATGCGCATAATTTCATCGCTGTCATGCTCTGGTGGTGCTGGCGGCCACGCTCCGGGCAACGGCAACAGGCCGTGGTACCGGTGCTGTTTCTCACTGCCTCCGTCATGCTGGTGATGGGATGGCTGGAACCGTGGGCAAGAGGCTTCGCATGGCAGCCTGCGGGCCTAGGGCCGGGGTATCACCTTTCGTTTCTGGCTCCGGGCCTCGCCGAGCCGTGGGCGCTCAGGCTGGTGCTGCTGTTCGCCTTCGCGCAATCAGTTCACTACGGCGTCTGGCTGCGCCTGATCCCGGAGGATGACCGACCGCAGGAAACTCCGCGCACCTTTCGCGCCAGCGCGCGTGCCCTCACGGCCGATGTCGGCACGCCGTTGATGGTTTTCGTCATTCTGCTTTCGCTCGGTATAGCGCTGTGGGCTTCCTTTGATCTGACGGCTGCGCGGGAAAACTACCTGCGCATGGCACTGTTTCATGGCTACCTGGAATTGATCGCCGCTACCTGGCTGTTTGTCGAGCGTCCGACACGACTGGAGGCCATCGCATGAGCGTGAATGACTGGTCGGGTGCCTTTCTGCTCACCCAACTGATCGAGGTGCCTATTTATCTGCGTGCCGCACGCTCTCTGCCCGTGCTGAAACGTGCAGCGTATGCCTTTGGTGCGAGCACGATCACACACCCGGTCATCTGGTTCTGCCTGCCCTGGGAGTCCATGCCATATGCCACGGTGTTGATCGCTGCAGAGTGTTTCGCCATCGGAACGGAGGGCTTGTGGGGCTGCTGCTGGCGTGTGCCGCGCCCCTGGCTCGCATCTCTTGTGGCCAATGCCGCCAGCCTTTTCGCGGGAATAATCGTGCGTTGGTCTATCAACTGACATGGTGAGTGTTGATGCAAGAAGGCATAAACTTTGGCGCGCAAGCTTCGTTGAGCAGGCATGTTTCGCCATGCCATTGCTCTTCTCCTCATCTGCCAGGTGTCCGCCGCTGCTCAACATGAGCTCGCGTTTGATGACGCCGCCGGTTTCGGTGCTTTTGCACGAGGCGGTAAAGGTGGAAAAATCATCGAGGTAATCCGGCTGGACGATGATCTGAAAAAACCGAGGGAAGGTTCCTTCCGCTGGGCGGTGATGCAGAAGGGACCCCGCATCGTGAAGTTTCGTGTGGCGGGGACAATTGTGCTTCAAGACGAGATCGAGATCAGGGAACCGTTCATCACCATTGATGGTGGCGATGCTCCAGGGATGGGTGTCTGCCTGCGCGGCGGGTCGCTGGAGTTCAAAGAAACGCATGACATCATCGTCAGACATATCCGGGTTCGACTGGGGGATGAAACGACGAAGCGCAAAAACCGTGAGCAGAATCTGAAGCGCCCGGAGCACTCGAACGCGCTGGATTGCATCGGCCTCACACGCTGTCATGACGCGATCATCGACCATGTCTCCACCTCCTGGAGCTGCGATGAGCTTTTCAGCGTGGTGCATTGCCAGAATGTGACGGTGCAGTGGTGCATTCTTGCGGAGCCGCTGAGCAATCCCGAACTGCATCCGTATGGCGACAATCACGCTTTTTGCCTCAACTCCAGCGCAGACACGATGAGCGTACACCACTGCCTGTTCGCCCGCTATGTCATGCGTGGCCCTCAGTTCGAAGCCAATGACATGCGCAAGGGCGATGACTACGCGGTGCAGATGGAGGCGGTGAACAATGTGATGTTTGACTACCAGAAGTCGGGCTCGCGCTACACCACGGGCATTGAGGACCACAAAGATGAAGCCACAGCCAAGGGCTACGCGTTCCAGTTCATCGGCAATGTGTATCTCGGCGATCCCAAGCGCCCCGCCATCGAGGCGGTGATGAAGCATGGCGTTCATTCCGGTGTGAGCGCCTTTGTGGATGATCGCAAACTTGTAAAGCTCAGTGACACGAAAGGACGAGAAGAGCTCATGAAGGACGCCTTAAAGCAGATGCAGGAGCAGGCAGTGTTCTCCAGCCCCACCCCGATACCGCTGCAAAGCCCGGACGACGTGCTGCGCAGCGTGCTGGAAAGCACCGGATGCTCCCACGCCCGCGATGCGGTGGATCAGCGCGTCATTACCAGTGTTCGTGAGAAAAAATTCCAGCCGGTGGTCCACTCTCAGGAGGAGGTGGGCGGCTGGCCCAAACTGACGGATTAAGGAATCGCTGGCACGCCTGCCATTCGTCATTCATCATTCGATCTTTGCCATTTCTTGCCATGCCCGTCCCACTTCTCGACGTCAACGCCCAGAACCTGCCACTCGAATCCGAACTCCAGGCCGCCTTCACTCAGGTGCTGCATCACGGGAGGTTCATCATGGGGCCGGAGTTGGAGACCTTTGAAAAAGAAATCGCGGCCATGGTGGGTGTGAAGCACGCGCTGTCAGTTTCCTCCGGCACCGATGCTCTGCTGCTGGCTCTTATGGCGCTGGACATCAAGCCTGGTGATGAGGTGCTGTGCCCTGCGTTTACCTTTTTTGCCACAGCGGGAGCTGTGTCGCGCCTCGGTGCCGTTCCGGTGTTCACAGACGTTTGTCCTGTTTGCTTCAATATGGACGTGAACGACGCCCGGAAAAAGATCACCGCCAAGACCAAAGCGATCATCCCCGTTCATCTCTTCGGCCAATGCGCGGACATGGATCCCATCCTCGCGCTGGCCAAGGAACACGGCTTCAAAGTGATCGAGGATGCCGCGCAGTCGATCGGCGCGAGGTACAAGGGCACAAGCAGCGGCACGATGAGTGATTTCGGCACCTACAGTTTCTTCCCGAGCAAGAACCTCGGTGGCTTTGGCGACAGCGGCATGCTGGTGACGAATGACGACGAACTGGCCGAGTACGCCCGTGTGCTACGCGTACACGGCGGCAAGCCCAAGTATTACCACCACTACGTCGGTGGCAATTTCCGCATGGACACGCTGCAATGCGCGCTGCTGAGCGTGAAAGTGAAGCGCTACGCGCAATACACGGCGGATCGTCAGCGCAATGCCGCGCATTACATCGAGGCCATGTCGAAACTGCCCGGCGTGGTGCAGGCAGATCCTGCGCACTGCAAATGCGTGAATACGCAGGACACTTGGCTGACAGCGCAGAACGCCAGGATCGTGCTTCCCGTCAGCTACGCTCACAACGAGCACATCTGGAACCAGTTCACCATCCGCGTGCTCGGCGGCCAGCGTGATGCCCTGCGCGACCATCTGGTGGCCAAAAAGATCGGCTGTGACATCTACTATCCCGTCACGCTGGATCAGCAGAAGTGCTTTGCGGACCTGCCCGCCACATCGCTTTCAGGCTGCGAAATTTCCCATCGTGTCGCAGGAGAGGTGCTGAGCATTCCGATCTACGGCGAACTCAGCGAAGCGCAGCGCAACGAAGTGATTGCAGCGATAGCAGAGTGGCTGGCGTGAAGGTGTGCCGGATAGATCACCGTCCGCCATAGCCCCTTTGCGGAAGCACGAGCACGCATCCCGGTTGCGCACCTAGCGTTTCCCGCCCACATCTTGCCGTTCTATCGGTGCCTCCAACCAAGACACCTGCACCACCCACCCAACACGCAGTCACCATGAAACTTCGTTCCCTGCCCTTGTCACTCTCCGCCGCCACGCTGATGCTTTTTCTGCCAAGCTGCGAGAGCACCAAACCCGAACCCGCCAAGAAATCCGCCGCAACCACTCCGGCCACCAGCACCAATCCGGCGACTGACGGCATGATCTCCACCCCCAGTGGGCTGTGCTACAAGGTGCTCGCATCCGGTCCAGCGGGTGGGCGGTCCCCCACCGCCACCGACTCGGTCACGGTGCATTACAAAGGCACGTTGACGAATGGGGTGGTGTTTGACAGTTCCTATGAGCGTGGCGCACCCGCCACCTTTGGCGTCAATCAAGTGATCCCCGGATGGACGGAGGCGCTACAGCTCATGAAACCTGGTGACCAATGGCTGCTCTACCTCCCCGCCAACATCGCCTACGGCCCACAGTCCGTGGGCAACATCCCGCCTAACAGCAATCTCATTTTCCAGGTTCACCTGCTGCAGGTGAACGCCGCGCAATGAGGCTGGCTAGCCCGCTCCGTTGCGCTGCAACGGAGCGACCTGAGGGGAACCGTATAGCAACGCAAGTTGGCTGCCTTGAACGTCCTCGCCAACAGTCATCGCAAAGAGCCGTCACCCCCCTTAACCTGACCAGAAGCCACTCCAGAAAGCAGTGGATTTCCACCCCGGAGCAGGCCATCCGTGAGGCATGAGTTCCGGCACTCAGCCTTCTTCCTTAATCGCCATCACATGGATGGTGCTGTCGGTGGTCGCTTTCCTGGCGATGATGGGGATGTTTGTGTGGGCCATAGGTTCATCGCTCTATCAGGTCGGCAGACAGTCGCTGGATGTGTGGCCACGGGCGGCATGGATGGTGCAGCATTTCTCCGATCCCGAAGTGTTCCCTCCCAAGGCTGAAATCTGCGCGGCCCCCTTCTGCCGCAGCGCGGACACCCAGCCCACCCTTGTTGGCGGCAATCCTGGCCACCGGAGCCAGTCCAAGATGTATTTTTGCCGTGAGCACCCGCCGCTGCTGCCTAGCTACAGCAGCCGCTTCGATGACTTGCTGCGCTTCACTTACTGGGTGCTGGCGATGGCTATTTCTTTTATCGAGACTGTCGTCGTCGTGCTGATTCTTTGCTCGCCGCTGATGCTGCTGCGTTCCTGGCTGGTGCGCAGAGATGCCGGCCTCCACGGCATGGCAGGAAAGCTGGGCAATGGTGTGGAAATGATTCAGACTTGGTTCGCCTGCCTCACCTTCATCGCATGGCTGGCGGCCTGGGTCATGTTTGCCTGGTGGTAGCAGCCCCTGTGAGTTGTTAATTTTGATCTCAATCCATCACTCCATTGCCGATGCCACCTTCGCCCTCCGCCGCACGCTCCCTGCCCGACCTCTCCGCAGATGAGCTGGGCACGTGGCTGGCCGCGCAGGGATTCAAAGCCGCGCACGCGCCGCGCGTGCTGAGGAATCTCCTCGAAGTCCACGGTGATCAAAGCAAGGAGCATCCGGGCATGCGGCTGCCTGCGGAGCTTGCTCAGCAACTGCAGTCCGCTTTTCCCACCGCCGCAGCGAGCCTCGCGATGAGGCAGGTTTCTGAAGATGGAACGGCGAAGCTGCTGCTGCGCCTGCATGATGGCCGCACGGTGGAGTCCGTGCTGATGCCGGACTTTCACCCGGAGCGCGCGGCGGGCTGCATCTCCAGCCAGGTGGGCTGCGCCATGGGCTGTGACTTCTGCGCCACCACGCAGACCGGCTTTGAGCGCAACCTCACTTCCGGCGAGATCGTGGAGCAGTTCATCCACCTGCGGCGTGAGGCACGCGCCGCCGGGCGCACGCTACGCACCATCGTCTTCATGGGCATGGGCGAGCCGATGCTGAATCTCAAAAACGTGCTCGCCGCCGTGCAGCGCATCGCGGCGCCCACGCTTGGCGCTTTCGGCTGGCGGCAGATCACCATCTCCACCGTGGGCATCGTGCCTGGAATCGATGAGCTGCGCGAGGCGGATCTCGGCGTGCATCTCGCGTTGTCCTTGCATGCGCCCGATGACGCGACGCGCGCTGACTTGCTCCCCATGGGCAAACGCTTTGATGTGCAGGACGTGCTCGCTGCGGTGGACCGCTATCAGGCCAGCAGCGGACGCATCACCACCATCCAGTACTGCCTGCTCGATGGCGTGAACGATTCGCTCGCGCAAGCACGCGATTTGTCACGATTGCTGGAGGGCCGGCGCATGCATGTGAATCTGCTGCGCTACAATGCCACCGGCCTCAGCCTGCGTGGCCGTACCTATGCCCCGAGCAGTGTGGAGCACACCGAGGCATTTCTCGCCGAGCTCCGCGCGCATGGCACCGTGGCGCATCTGCGCCGTGCGCGTGGCCCGGACATCGATGCCGCGTGTGGGCAGTTGCGGAAGCGCGAAGCAGCGGTTTCTTCAGTGCATTGATCTGCATTCCCATGAACCCTGTGAAAGGCTACCATCTCATCACACCCGGCGATCTCACCTGGCGCTTGTCGAATCTCATGCGCATCCCGAATGCGGACTTTCTGGAGCGCACCGGCAGCGAAAACATGGGCGCGCGTCTCTGGCGCATGCCGCCCATGAGCGCCAACACGCTGCACAAGCACATCCGCGCGGAAGAGTTTTATTTTGTACTCGAAGGCACGGGTCGCATGCGCGTGGGCGATGAAACACTGACCGTGCCCAAGCATGGCGGCGTCCACGTCGGCCCTGATCAACTGCGGCAGGTGTTTAACGACACCGCCGAAGAGGTGCTCTGGCTCATCATCGGCGCACCGGAGGAAACCGAGCTTCTTCCTGGTGCTGCGACCAAGCCGGACATGTCCCTCATTTATCCGACGGACCCCACGCAGTTGCCGAAGGAGCTCGCAGGTGCGCAGTGGCCGCCGAAGGGATGAGCTCTACTCGCTGCTTCAAAACAACTCCCCTTGCACAGGTGGCTTCGGCGGCGGCGGTGGCAGCGCAGGAATCCGGCGGATGCCGCCATCCGGCTGCAGCGTGCCGAAAAGCGAGAAACGCGTGTCACGAAAGTAGGCGAGCTGCGCTTCCGTCACCGCTGTGGTCACCATTTTGGCGATCCGGTACGGTGCACCGTTCTTTCCCTGCACCGGTGCCTCCAACACAAAAAACAACCGTGCTCCCGCAGGTGCCGCACCCCAGGCGATGTCATGCGTCTCGTCATCTCTCACCGCAACCTCGGCGACCTCCTGAGTCTGGGCCAGCAAGTGTCCAGACTTGGCCAGCCACCAAGCAAGCTTTTCCTCCTGCGCGGACCCGCCCCACACGGCCTCGACCTTGGAGCCGTCGGCGAGGGTCAGATCGAGCGGCTGGCTGGCTTTCCAAAGTTTGCCATCAGAGGTGCGGAAGAGATGGGGCATAGAGGCGCGATGCTTAGCGCAGCGAACCGGCCTGGAGAAAGAGAATTCATGCAAAGATGACCCGGCCCTGACGAACCTCGATTGCCTCCCCGGCCATCCTGCGGCAGGAGTGAGGTAGTGAACCTTCCCCCCGACCTACGTCCTGCCCCCCCATCCGTGACATGGATGACTCCCGCCCAGTGCAAAGTGATTGAAGCCGCAGGCACCAATGCCCATCGTCTTGCCTCCGGCCCCGGCGGCTGGGTGGAGCGACTGGGAGATGACGTGATCATTTCCTACAAGAGCGACGCCGCGCGTGATGAACTTGCAGCAGGACTGGCCAAGTGGTGCACGGATTCAGGCTGGCAGCCTGTGCGCGTGTTTCACCGCTTCATGCCCATCAAGAACGCTGACCGCGTCTCGCCCGTGCTGCACAGCGGCGATGCCACGCTGCCCCTGACCACGGTGGTGACGGAGGCCGGGATTCGCTATGGACTCGACATCGGCGCGAGCTACAGCCACGGCCTGTTCTTGGACCAGCGCCTGAATCGCGCCAAGCTGCATGCACTGAAGCCCAAACGCGTGCTCAACACCTTTGCCTACACCTGCAGTTTTTCGCTGGTGGCCGCGCTTGCGGGCGCGGAGACGCTGAGCGTGGATCTGTCCCGCAAATCGCTGGATCGCGGCAGGGACAATCTCGCGCTCAACGGCATCGCGGAAACGAAGCACCGCTTTGTGGTGGATGACGCCTCCGAACTGCTGCCACAGCTCTGCGTGCGCGGAGAGCGCTTTGACGCCATCATCCTTGATCCACCCACTTTCTCCCGCAGTAAAAACGGCCGCCGCTGGCAGGTGGAGAATCACTTTGAAGACCTGCTCAATGCCGCGCTGGAAGTGGCTGCGCAGAAATGCGCCATCCTGCTTTCCACCAACTGCACCAAGCTTGACCCTGCCACGCTGGAACGCAGCGCCCGCTGGTGCGCGAAGGGCAAGCGCCGCACCGCCGACTATCTCAAGCTCGGCACACCGGTGGATTTCCCGCCAGGCCACGGCTCCAGCACGCTGTGGATGATGCTGCGGTAAGAGCAGCGGATTTTCGTCGTTTACAGCGGCTGCGTATAATCGCACTCAACTCCAACACGCACCTATGAACCACCGAGCTGCTTTTTGTCTGCTGCTGTTTCTGGTTTTGTCCCAGGCTTTCACACCTCTTTCCGGCAACGAAGCCGATGACCAGCCGCACATGCGCGCGGCCATCAGGCACCTGGAAGAAGCCAAAACGGCCGAACATCCCATCCCGAGTCTGCAATCTGCACGGAGGGAGCTCGTGCATTCCGTGCCGAACAAACAAGGACAGCGCAAAGACGCCATCCGCTATGTGGATGAAGCAATCGCCTTGGCGGAAAAGGACGACAAAGCGAACAAAGCGAAGATGCTGGAAAAAATCGGCAAGGCCATCGCCAACGTGAAGTCCGGCATCGCGCGGTCAAGGTGAGCGGCCGCGCCGCTACCAGCGCAGCGCTTTCAATCTCTCGCCCATCACCTTCGCGATGGCGTCATTCCCCAGACCATCGGGATGCACGCCATCTTTGAGCAGGGATGCATCCGGCACGATGCCGAAAAGGCTGAAGAACTCGCACTTCGTTTCAGCGGCGAGTTTCTCAAACGCAGCGCCAAGTTCGCGCAGCTTCGCTTCGCGTTCATTGCCGATGGGTTTCGTCGGACCCAGCGCTGCTTTGTTGATGTTCGTGGGGCCAACGAGCAGCACAGGCAGCTTCGCGCCATAAGCGGCGCGCGCTTTCTCGATCATTGCCCGCACATTCGCCACGGCCTTGGGAATGCACTGCGGAGTGATGTCGCGTGAATCATTCATGCCCAGGGCGATGATAAGCGCGCCAGTCTTTGCACGACGTGACAGCATCGCTTCAAACTCCGTGAGCGAGTTCGTCGGGCGGCCGCCTTTGCCTTCGTTGATCAACATGAGCGTTCCCGCCGACTGCTGCTGCACCTGCGTGACCCAGAGGTGGTCGCGCTGTTCCTTGGGCAAGGCACCGCCTGCGGTGATGGAATCGCCAAATACGATCGCCGTGCGAGACGGGCTTTGAGCGAAGACTCCGAGACTCAATGCAAAGAAAAGGATGAGAACACGCGGCATGCAGAGGGTGGTTGAATTTGAATTCGCTTTTCACGCCACCTGCGGCGTCGCCAGCGTCACATAATCAGGCCGGTCCGCAGCATC
The DNA here is from genome assembly GCA_903848465.1 of uncultured Verrucomicrobiota bacterium. Classification (GTDB taxonomy): domain Bacteria; phylum Verrucomicrobiota; class Verrucomicrobiia; order Verrucomicrobiales; family Verrucomicrobiaceae; genus Prosthecobacter. Next base: position 51,293 of record CAINGK010000072.1, on the reverse strand, counting down.
TCGATAGCTGTGGCGTTTGATCACCTGCCCATGGTGCAGCAGAAACGCGCCGGGAAGCTGCAGCGGATCCCCCTTGATCCTGCCGGGCAGATGTCCCGCCACAGAGGACCTGACCCAGGCACACAGCACGCGCGGACCGATGAGCTGCATCATGCGGCCACGCTGCAGGCCCAGGCCTTTGTATAGGGTGCGCTGCGGATCTGCCACAGCGGCGATGTCCGCCAAGCCGTAGCGTGCAGCAAAATCGGCAAATTCCCCGGAGGTGCCCATGTGCCCCAGAACGATGCGCGTGCCTGCACCTTCGATCTGCCGGCGCAAGCGTGCGATGTCAGACATGGCATTGCGGCAGAAGGTGCAGCCTTCATGCCGCAGCAGCACGAGCAGCACCGGAGATTTCTCTGACAGCGCCGCGAGCGATTCTCCGCTGCTGGTCAGCGTGTGGCCCAGCAGTGTGGCAGATTCAGTGGAAGTGCTCATGGCTGCATTTGGATACGCCCGATCACTTCACCAACGTATTATTTCTTATCGGCTGTCTGATCCGCAGGCTTTTCGGCAGCAGCGTCGGCTTTGACAGCAGGCACGGCGGGTTTGGGAGCCGTAAAAAGCACCTTGGGGGCACGGATGCCCGACCATTGGTCTGTCTGGATCTTGAAGGGGCGGGGGGATCGATTGCTGACTTTTTGGCTTCTCATGGGCTTCCGATACTTTTAAAAAGCCCGCTTTGCAAAGGGTGCTTCAAACCTTCGCGCACACAGCCGGTTCTTGAAGGCGGCAGCGGGCCGTGCTTTGCTCCCGCATGGCACTCCCCTACCCCACCGTCATTCCCGGACTCCGCAGCCCTTTCGATCCAGTGAACGGCCTCGTCTATTTTGGCCGGATGCTGGACAAGATCCGCCTCACTGCCGCAGGCACGCTGCCCGAAGGCTGGCAGCCCATGCGCGGCAATGCCAAAGGCAGCTTTGACTGGCGCTGCTGCGAGTTCCTGAAAATCGACTACGCCGCACTCGAAGTGGAAACCCTCAAAGGTGGCAGCGATGAAAGCCTGCTGGCCTGGGCCTATGCGAATGGCCGCCAGCCCACTGAACAGGAGATCGAAGTCTGGAACGGTTTCATGACCAAGCGCGGCTGGCGTGATGCCGGCACCCAGCGCCTGAACGAACGCCTCGAAGAGATCGGCCTGCCCGCCGGCACGGTGCAGACCATGTTTGAATTCATCGAGATCGACGAAGGCAGGCTGATCCCTGGCGCGCAGTGAATGCGCTTTCACTCCGCACTGATGTGCGCGCCTTTTTCAGCCACCGAACGCCGCATGCCAAACACGAAGACTGAGAGCACTCCTCCTGCCACGGCAAAGATCAGAAAGCAGTCGAGGTAGGACAGCGCCTGGGCTTGCACGGTACGGAGATTGGCCAGCATTTGCAGAGACATCTGTGAAGAGGCCACGGGATCGCCCGTCTGCTGCAGCAGCTGTGCCTGGGACTGCGCGAGAAAGGAAGTAACCGCCGGATTGAAGGAATCGAGTGATTCATTCAAGCGCAGGGCATGAAACTGCTGAAAGCGCTCGGTCAAGGTGTGCCCCAGCGAGGTGCCGAAGCTGCCGCCTTCATTGCGCAGCAGTGCAAAGAGACCCACAGCAGCACCACGCATTTTCTGCGGAATGTAAAGATACGCAGCGACATTGATCGGTGCGAAAACGAGCCCGAGGCCGATGACGAGCACCACGCGCGGCCAGATCACCTGACCGGGCGAGATCTCCAGATTCATGCATGCCATCCAGTAGCTCCCGACGGCAAGGATGAGCAGCCCGGTGCCAATCAACCAGCGTGCATCCATACCAAGCCCCAGCATGCGCCCGACGAGTATGACCGCGATCACCGTAAAGATACCTGAAGGCGAGAGCACCAGTCCGGCATGCAGCGCATCATAGCCGAAGAGCGTCTCCAGCATGCCGGGCAGCAGCGTGCTCGACCCATAGAGAATAGCGAACGAGCAGAAGATGATGATGCTGGAGAGGGCGAAGTTGCGATCACGCAGCGGCTGAAAGCTGACGATCGGGCGTGTCTGGCGGCCTTCCCACCACACGAGTGCAGCAAGCCCCAGCACGAACAAAACAACCAGCGACTGAATGCGGCCAAAGGGATCGCCCAGCCAGTCCCACTCCTGCCCTTTGCTGAGCAGCAGCTCCCACGCAACGATCACGAGGATGAGCAGACTCAAACCGGGAAAGTCAAAACGCAGCGGCTGCTTCACCTGAGCTGCGCGCTCCTGCTTCAGGTACTCGGGATCCCACACCAACGAGGCACAGAGAAACCAGGCAAGCGCACCCACGGGCAGATTGATGTAGAAGATCCAGCGCCATGAATACTGGTCGGTGATCCAGCCGCCCAGCGTCGGCCCCACCACCGGCGCGATGAGTGCGGCGATGCCAAAGAGCGTCTGCGCCGCGCCCTGTTTTTCCGGCGGAAAGGTATCAAGCAAAATGCCCTGGCTGCAGGGCTGCAGGCCACCACCGGCAACTCCCTGCAACACACGGCACAGGATCAGCATGTCGAGACTCGTGGACAAACCGCAGAGCAGAGACGCCAGGGTGAACACGCTGATCGACAACAGGAAGTAACGCCGCCGACCGAGGCGAGATGCAATCCAGCCGGTGATCGGCAGAATGATCGCATTCGCAGCCAGATAGCTGGTGATGACCCACTCACTGTCCGTCTGCGCCGCAGAAAGTCCGCCTGCAATGTGACGCAGCGCCACATTCGCAATCGTGGTGTCGAGCACCTCCATGAATGTAGGAACGACAACAGCAAAGGCGATCAGCCAGGGATTGAAGACTTTGGGAGCCGTATTCATGGCCGGGCCTCCTTGGGTAAAATGGAAAGGGCTTGCAGGAACTGCCCGGCATTGGCTCCCGTGGGCGCACTGGCCGTGTCCACTTCAGGCTCCACCGAAAGGCCGACAAACAGCGGTGCGCGTGCGGGATCGTAATCCACCAGTTCAATGCGCACGGGAAGACGCTGAACGACCTTCACGAAGTTGCCGGTGGCATTCTGCGCAGGCAGCAGAGCCAGCGTGGAGCCCGTGCCCATGGTGAAACCGGAGATGCGTCCTTTGAAAACTTCGTGGCTGCCATACATGTCCGTTTTCAGTTCCACGTGCTGGCCGATGCGCAGCTCGCGCAGCTCTGTCTCCTTAAAATTGGCATCGACCCAGATGTCTTCGAGAGAGCGCACTGCCATGAGGCTCTGCCCCACCTGCACACCGTTGCCGGGGTTCACATTGCGCCGGGTGATGACGCCATCGATTTCTGCTTTGATGCTGCAGTAGCTGAGATCCAGCCGCGCCTGCTCAGCATCACGCGCCGCCTGCTGCACACGGGCCTCGGCCTGCTTCAGCGCGGGCGCTTTCGCCAGGATGTCGGCATAGATGCGGTCGATGTCACCGGCGGGATCGCGGCGATAGAATTCTGCGACGGTCTCACGCGGCGTCAGGTTCAGGGACGAAGGACTGATGCCGAGCTGAGCCCCCTGATGAATGAGATTGGCCAGCGCCTCACGCACGGAAGAGAAGGTCTGATCCAAGTCGGCAGGAACATCATCGAGGTTCTTGCCGGCGGCAGGTTCGGCAGTGAGCCCCAGAGCCACGCGGGCTTGATGCGCATTCTCCAGCATCTGGTTCACGCGGGCCTGCGCCACCTCCAGATCAGCATGGCGCTGATCGGCCTCCTGAACGCTGACAGCATTCTGTTTCACCAGCTTGTCTGCACGCTCGGCCTGGATCTGCGCCAGGCGGAGGTTGGCCTTGCTCTCATCCCACTGCGCCACGCGCTGACGCAGGACGGCAGCCTGATTGTCCACGTCCTCGATGGCATGTTCGAGCTTGAAGCGCGCACTGCGGCTGAGCGCCAGCAGCCCGAGCGTGTTGGCCTTTGCCGCATCGAGATCGGCGCGCGAAGTTTCAAGCGCGGCTTCAGTCACCGCGAGCTTGATTCGATAGGGCTCGGGATCGAGCTGCACCAGCACATCGCCCTTTTTGACGCGGTTGTTGTCCTCCACCAGCACCCGGGCCACCTGCCCCGGGACTCGCGGAGCCACAAAAGTGACGTAGCTGTTTACATAGGCGTCGTCAGTCGAAACCGTGTGCATGCTGTGGCGAATCCATGGAATGACCAGGACGAGGAGCCCGCATGCACCGAGCAAGCCCAGTGCGATGACAAGCTTGCGGCTTTTTCCAGGAGGATTCGCCGCTGCAGTTTCGGCCGTTGGGAGTGCTGCTTCTTCGGGTTGTGTTGTTTCGTGTTTCATATGTCAGTGAGGTTTAGTTTTGATGAATGATTTCCAGCACGACCTTGCCCTGCTTGCCTCCGCGTTCGGCATGGTGATAGGCCACGTGCACCGATTGGAGCGGGAAGGCACCTGCAGTCATGACGCGCAGTGCATCGGAGTCGATGCGCCGGCCGATTTCTGCGAGCTGTCCGCCGTCCGCGCGGACCAGAAGAAAAGCGTCATGCACACGCGGTTCGGCCGAGTCCGCGCTGGAGGCGGCGATGGTGACCAGGCGACCGCCGGGCTTCAGCACACTCCATGAACGCTCCAGCGTCTCGCCACCGACGGCATCAAAAACGACCTCGATGTTGCTGACAGCTTTTTCAAAGCGGGTGCTGCGATAATCGATGACAGCATCCGCACCGAGCGCCTGTAGGAATGCCTTGTTGGCAGCCGAAGCAGTCGCGATGACATGGGCGCCGTGCTGTTTGGCCAGTTGCACCACAAACTGGCCCACACCTCCTGCAGCGCCGTGAACGAGCACCCATTCGCCACGCTGCAGTCTGGCCTTTTCAAAGAGCCCCTGCCAGGCCGTAAGCGCGGAAATGGGAACGGCTGCAGCATGAGTGTGGTCAAGCGTCACCGGCTTGTGCGCCAGCATTGAAGCGGGAGCCACGACGTATTCCGCCTGCGCACCGTTGGCGAACCAATCGTTGAGGCCATAGACCGCGTCGCCCACCTGAAAGCCCGTTGCCTCTGCGCCCAAGGCTTCGATCACACCTGAGAATTCGTGACCGAGCACGATCGGAAATGGCCGCTCCGCACCCGATGCCAGATGAAAGGTGGGATACCAGTCCAGCTCGCTCGGTGTGATGGCCGTGGCATGAACTCTGACGAGAACCTCTCCCGCCTTGGGTGCGGGTGTCGCTTGATCGCCGAAGATCAAAGCCTCGGCGCCAGCTTTGTGTGTGAGGTAGGCCGCTTTCATGATGTTGTTTCCAGTTCTGATTGAGTTTGTTTCGTGGACTCTTCGTCCAGCTGGTCACAGCGGTAGTCCCCGCCGTCGATTCCGCCCAATACCGTGATCCTTGCGCAGCCATGCTTTTCAGGCATGATGGGCTTCCATCCATGGAACTGCGACATCTCAGATACTTCGTGGCGGTGGCTGAAGTGTTGAACTTCACCAAAGCCGCCGCGCACTTGCGCGTGGCACAGCCCTCCTTGAGCAGGCAGGTGCAGGACCTGGAAGATGAAATCGGCGTTGATCTGCTGAAGCGCAGCCCGCGTGGTGTGACGCTGACGGCGGAAGGAAAACTGTTTCTTGCGGAAACAATGGAGACGCTGAAACGCGTCGATGATTCCGTGGAAAAAGTACGCGCTCTCGCACGCGGCGAATATGGCGAGCTGCACATCGGCTACGCGCCATCACCCACCGTGGAGATCCTGCCCCCCGCACTGGCCGCCTTTCGCTATGCAGCCCCTGGAGTGAAGGTGATCCTCCACGATCTCCCAGGCGATCAGCTTTGTGCCGGACTCCGCAGCGGCTTGCTGGAAATCGCGTTCATGATCCAGCCGAGTGCGGAGTCCGCCGTGGGCTTGCATTTTGAGGAGCTCAAACGCTACCCGTTTTGTGTGGCGATGAAGCCCGGACATCCCCTGTCGAAGTTGAAATCTGTCACCGTAGAGCGGGTGGCCATGGAGCCGCTGGTGGCGCTGTGCCGGCTGGGCTACTCCGAGCACTTTCGGATTCTGGATGGCATTTTTTTCCCTTTCCAGCTCCGCCCAAAAATCGCTGCGGAGTGTGATGGGGTGAGCTCATTGATCACCGAAATCGAAGTGGGCCGAGGTGTCGCCGTGATCAGTGAGATCTTGCAGCGCGCCGCTGGCAAGCGGCTCGTTTACCGCCGCCTCTCCAATTCAGACGGAGCCCATAGCATCGGCATCGCCCGTGCCACCAAGGGCGATGTGACACCCGCAGGTGAGAAGTTCTGCGAGATCATGCGGAAAGTATCGACACCTGCAGCTGGCAAAGCGAAGAAGAAATAGTGCTGTCTTCACACACCTGCGATCACCGCGCTCTGCATCGTGGGCGGCAGCGGATGCAGCTCAGTACGGTGGAAGCCAGCCTCCTTCAGCATCTGCTGATACTCCGCAAAGGTGTAGGCATCGCCCTCCGGCGTGGTGCCCAGCATGACGAGGCTGAAACTCGCAGCCGGAGGCGGAGTGATGCGGTCTTCATTTGGCACAAATTCAACAATCACCACTTTGCCGTTCAGCCGCAGCGCGGCATGCACACGCTTCAGAAAGCGGGTGCACTCCTCCACATTGAAATGATGCAGGAAATTCGGCACTAGCACAGCGTCGTAATCCCGCCCAAGGTCCACGGTGAAGGCATCGCCAACGATGGTGCTGAAGCGGTCCGCGAGACCTGCGGCGTGCGCGTTTTCAGTCGTCACCTCCAGCACGGCTTCCCAATCTAGAGCGACGAGATGCGCACGCGGATTCTTTTTCGCGACGGCAATGCCATAGGCACCATGACTCGCGGAGATGTCGAGCACGCGTGTGTCACGGGAAGGGTCCAGCGTCAGCAACTCCGCCGCCCCCTGCCAGGTGGGCACCATCATCGGTCCCATGGCACGGGCGAATTCGACCCAGGCCGGATGATCCGGCGCGGTGGTGCCCTGCTCCGTGGTGTGCAGACGCCCACGCCGGATGGTGGACGCGAGATCGGTGAAGGCCTCCGTCAAACCGGGAGCCAGCAGAAACTTCACTGCAGCCCCCATGTAGGCCGGAGACTTTTGATCCAGGAAAACCGCCGACGATGGCGTGAGCGCGTAAGACTCTGTATCCTTGGTGAGGAAGCCGAGGATCGTGAGGTTGTCGGCAAGGATGCGAATGCCACGCTCCGGGCACTGGCACAGCGTGGCGAGCTCAGCAGCAGTCGCTGACTCGTTGCCGACGGCGGTGAACAGGCCCAGATCAATCGCGGCCTTCAACGCCGCCGACTTTTGAAAGGCGTTGATCGTTTCAAAAAAGAGCTGGGGCGAGGGGGCGTTGTCAGGGGCGGACATGGCGGCACCATGTTGCAGTGAACCGCCCGATCAACTGACGATTTTCTTCACAAAGCAGGCCTTCAGGCCAATCGCGATCCCGTCCATCTTGCAGGAGATTTCGTGGTCGCCGTCCACCAGGCGAATGGGTTTGGATTTGGTGCCGACTTTGAGCACATCATTGGAACCTTTGAGCTTCAGGTCCTTGATCATGGCCACGATGTCGCCGTCCGCCAGCACGGCGCCGTAGGCATCCTTCACCACGCGCTCCGCATCCGGCACATCGGCGGCAGCCTCCTTCGGCCACTCGTGACCGCAGGTCATGCATTCAAAGCGGTCGGCGTGGTCCAAAACATCATTCATCTCGCACATCGGGCAGGCAGGTTGGCTCATAGGGACGAAGCAGACATGGCGAGAACATGAAACTCAAGCGCTGACTGAAGTTCAGCAATTTCAGCGCATGAACTCGCCAGATAGACTCGTTTCATTGCGTCCATGAACATCCGTCTCCTCCTCGCCCCGTGCCTCCTCATCAGCGCAGCCGCCTTTGCCGCAGACGCGCCCAAGATTCCTGCCAAGCCCATCGCCGAAAAGAAAGAGGTGCTGTTTAAGGATGACATGAATGGCAGCGAGCACGACAAGCGCTGGCACCGCGTGGTGGATACCTTCGTGTTTGAAAAGGATGCACTCAAAGGCACCCAGACCCGCGTGAAGGACGAACCCTCCAAAGATGGCAAATCTGTCATCACCGCGCATGCCGCTGTGTATGGCCTGGAAGTGCCCACCAAGGACAGCGTGGTGGAGGTGAACATCCGCTTTGAAGGCTGCACGATGATCGATGTCGAGTTCGACGACCGCAAATACACCGCCGCCCACTACGGCCATCTCTGCCGCGCCCAGGTGCGCCTGGACAAGGTGACCATCATGGATGAGCGCGAAGGCAGCCAGAACATGATCATCAAGGAGTTGCGCAAGGACCCCACCAAAAAGGACGAAGTGAACAAGCTGATGGCCGGCAAAAGTGCCACCTTCCCGGTGAAGCTGGAAGAGCACAAAGACTACACGCTCGTGGTTGAGACTGTGGGTGATGAAATGCGCGTCAGCATCGATGGCAAACCCGTCGCCTTCCTCAAGTCCCCAGGCATCGGCCACGAAACCAAATCAAAAATCGAACTCGGTGTCGCTGGCCAGAGCGGCTGGTTTGATGGGATTACCGTCTGGAACGCCGCCCCTGCGAAATAAGCGGACCTCACAATCTCACGAAGCGCGGGGTGCTGAACCTCGCGCTTTTTTTATGCTCATAAACACACGGTATCCGAGCAGCACTACCAAAATCACCGCGAAGAAGAACGGATAGGTCACATCCGACTTCACGATGATCCAATAGTGCAGCACACCGCCGATGGTGATGTAATAGGTGAGGCGGTGCAGCTGAGCCCAGCGCGGACCACCGAGCTTCTTGATCATCGCATTGGTGGAGGTGACCGCGAGCGGCACCATCAGCAGAAAGCTGAACATGCCTATGGCGATGAAGGGCCGCTTGTACACATCTCCCACCACAGTCTGCATCTGCCAGTCTCGATCATAGGCCAGGTAGGTCAGCAGATGCGCGAAGCCGTAGAAGAAGGCATACAGGCCCAGCAGGCGGCGCTGCTTGAGCAGCCAGTTCCAGCCATAGATTTTGCGCAGCGGTGTGACCAGCAGCGTGAGGATGAGGAAGACCAGCGTCAGCACGCCCGTGGCACGCGTGACGAACTCCACAGGGTTGGCCCCAAGTTTGCCGCGCCAGCCGTCGATCAGGATGAGGACTGCTGGCAGCAGGCCATTGAAGAGAAAAAGCTGCCGGTGAAAACGTGTGTCTGCGCTGAAGGTCATGACAAATTTAAAAATCCGCGCTGAGGTCCATGCCCTTGTACAGATGCGCCACCTGCTCCGCATAGCCGTTGAACATGAGCGTGGGCCGCGAGCCCATCTCGCCGATGCGCCGCTCATGCGCCTGCGACCAGCGTGGGTGATCCACCTTGGGGTTCACATTCGAGTAGAAGCCGTATTCCCCCGGATTCGCGAGGCTCCAAGTGGTGGGCGGCTCGCGGTCCATGAGCGTGATCTTGACCACCGATTTGATGCTCTTGAAGCCATACTTCCACGGCACCACCAGCCGCACCGGCGCACCGTTTTGATTGGGCAGCGTCTTGCCATACAGGCCTGTGGCCAGCAGCGTCAGTGGGTGCATGGCCTCATCCAGCCGCAGGCCTTCTACATAAGGCAGGTCTATGCCGGCATAGCGTGAGTCCGGCATCTGTTTGATGTCATAGTAAGTCTCAAACGCCACATGCGTCGCGGCGCTCAGCGGCTCCACCTGGTTCAACAGCTTGGACAGCGGAAACCCCACCCATGGAATGACCATCGACCAGCCTTCCACGCAGCGGAAACGGTAGGTGCGCTCGACGGACTCAAACTTGAGCAGGTCCGCCAGATCAAAAGTGCGCGGCTTCTGCACCAGCCCACCGACCTGCACAGTCCACGGATCGGTGACGAAGTCCTTGGCCTTTGCCGCGACCTCGGATTTGTCCGTCGAAAATTCGTAGTAGTTGTTGTAGCCCGCGATGTCGGTGAACGAGTTCACCTTTTCATCCGGCGCCAGCACAGTCTGCACGGACGGCTCGGCCACGGTGGCAATGGCGGCCCCCGTGTTCTTCACTTCAGGCCGTGGACTGAAGGTGCGGTACAGACCCGCCGTGGCCAGCGTGGAGCCGGCCCAGATAGCGGACTTCATGAAGAAGCGCCGGTTGAGAAAGGTCTCTTCAGGTGTGACCTCGCTAGAGGGAATGTGGGAACGATCTTTCATGACGGACAAAACATGCAGTTCCAGGTGTGAGGCGCAGGCGGCGGGGATATTCCCGCACAACGAATGCCAACTGGCAAGTTGCATCCGCCGCCATCATCTCACAGGCTTTGCCATTCCATGCCCCTCCTCGAACGCCTCTTTTCCATCGGTCCCGTCCGCAAAGCCATCTGGCAGATTTGGTATCCCTATCTCACACGGCGGCTGCGTAGCGAAGAAGTGCTGTTTTTGAATTACGCCTTCGAAACCGACCCGCCGGTCGGTCTGCCGCTCGAACCCGGCGACGAACCCAACCGCGCCTGCATCCAGCTTTATCATCACGTGACCACCCAGGTGGATCTGCGTGGCAAGGACGTGCTGGAGGTGAGCTGCGGCCATGGCGGCGGTGCCTCCTGGCTCACGCGCACACTTCACCCTGCCAGCTACACGGGTCTCGATCTCAATCCCACGGGCATCGCCTTCTGCAAGAAACGCCATCAGGTCAGCGGACTCCGCTTTGTGCAGGGAGATGCACAGACCCTCCCCTTTCCTCCGCAAACGTTTGATGCGGTGATCAATGTCGAGGCCTCCCACTGCTACCCCGATTTTCCCGGCTTCCTGGCCAAAGTCGCACGCGTGCTGAAAACGGGCGGGCATTTCCTCTATGCCGACTTTCGCTTCCGCGATCAGTGGGCCGAATGGGAGAAGGCCATCGACAATGCGCCGCTCGAAATCGTGCAGACCCGCGACATCCGCCCTGAAGTGCTGCGCGGCATGGAGATCAACGCCGCACGCAGCGAGGCTCTCATTTGCCAGCGACTGCCCAAGTTTCTCCACTCTTTGGGCCGCGACTTCGCCGGGCTACCCGGTGCGCGTGTGTATGAGGCGCTGAAGTCAGGCGAGTTGTCCTACCGCTCCTGGTGCTTGCGTAAAAACTGACTCACGGCCCAATGGCAATCCAGTTGACCTCGGCGGCATACACGCGGCTGCCAGCCCAGGTGGTGAGGGTGGCATGAAATCCAAATTCGGTGATGTTTTCAGCTTTCACCATAAGCCGCGCGCTGTCCCGCTGATCAATGTCAAAGCCGCTGAGCCCGAGCTGCACCACAGGCACCTCGAAGAAAGGTGTGTCAAAGCCGACGTAAACCGTGAATTGGCGAATCTCCTCCTCTGCACCTTCTTCCGGGCTGGCGAGATTCCAGCCCTCAGTGAGTACATTGAGAGAGACGTTGGACGACAAAACTTTCCAGGGGAGAGAAGACGAATACATGCGTGAGGTATCCATAAAGCAGCATCCAGGCCGATCACGCTCTTTCTTGTCACAAGCCAGAAGCTTTCTGTAAAAAACTGCCGCTCAATCATCTGGCGGAAAGTAAAGGATGATTCATTTTTTGAGCAGATTCATCTTCTCGTGCGGTTTGGGTTGGTTCTTGCTGTGCTTCATATGCTTCATTTGTAATTGCTTATGCTTGCAATCAAGAATGCAGCTCAGACTTTGAACCCATATCAGCATTTAGAGGCAGATAATTGCAGCCTCATTGCTCAGGTTGATGAGGCGTTACGAAATGAAGATACGCGCCTTGGAGAACCAGTTCATCAACCTGGACTTTTCCTTGCAGCCTCTGTAGGACGAAACAGGCAGAATTGCATCCCTCGTTCCATCCGCGCAAGGCGGCGCTACAAGCAGCGGGTTTGGTGCAGCGCCGTAGCCCATCAATGGATGCGTCAATTTTTCTCCGGCGCACCCTTGGGCAAACACACCCTTATTTTTAAGCCTTTACTTATCGTCCGCTTTCGCCGCTGCGGCTTAACTTTACACAGTTGAAGTGTCCGGTTTTGCGAAAGGTCGGCGGCGGCTCCCCTTGCAACTCCTGTCGAAAAAAACTTCTCCATGCATGAAATGAAACAATGGTTTACTAGGCTGAAAGTCTCGCAAAAGTTGATGCTCATCAGCATCTTCTTTGTGATGCCGGATTCCTTGATGCTCTATTTCTTCATCACGGGCATCAATGCCAACATTGAGTTCGCCCAGTTGGAAATGAAGGGCAATGAGTATCAGCGGCCGCTGGAAGACCTGCTGGAGTTGCTTCCTCAACATAGCATGCTGGCACTAACCGCCGCCACCGGCGACCCGGCGATCCGCGAGCAGCTTGCGACGAAACAGGCTCAAATCGACGCGGCGTTCAATGCATTGGAAGCCGTGGATGCCCGGCTGAGCACCGACCTTCAGTTTACGGATGAGGGCCTGGCCAAACGCCATCGGGAGCATTACCGCGCCCGCACGGTACAGATGGAATGGGAGGAATTGAAAACCGGGCTGGGGCAGCTGCAGCCGAAGGCCATTTCAGCGCAGCATCTGCATCTGGTGGCTGACGTGCGCATGATGATCACTCACGCGGGAGACCAGTCCAATCTCATCCTCGATCCAGATCTGGACAGCTACTACTTGATGGACGTGACTCTACTGGGCTTGCCTCAAACCCAGGATCGTCTGGCGGCGGTCCTGGCGTTTGGAGCAGCCATCCTCAACCGGCAGACTTTCTCCATTACGGAACGGCAGCAGTTGGCCATCTACGCCACGATGCTGAAGGAGGCGGATTTGGACCGGATCACCAGCAGTCTGCAAACCGCCTTGAACGAAGACGTGAACTTCTACGGGAGCAGCGCCTCTCTGCAAGGCAGAGTGCCGCCCGCGCTCAAAGAATACTCTGACGCCGCCGAGCGGTTCATCAGCTTGACGAACCATCTGGTGATGTTGGAAAGAACTGACATGACGGTGGCCGAGTATGTGGCTGCCGGAAGCAAGGCCCGCGAAGCAAGCTTTAAGCTCTGGCGGATTGCGGCCGAGGAGCTGGACACATTTCTTCAAACGCGGATCGAGTATTATGAGCAACGCCGCGCCAGAAGCTTGATGGTGGCGGCGCTCGCCCTGCTTGCCGCCGTCGGTTTCGTCACTTTCATCACCCGAAGCATCAGCGGCCCCTTGCGCAAGCAGGCGGACGAACTCCAGTCCGCCAACGCATGGCTGCAGGCCGAAATCGCCGAGCGCAAACGCACCGAGAAAGAACTCCGACACAGCGAGGCGCAGCTGGAGGCGGCCCAGATCATAGCGCGTGTCGGCAGTTGGGCATGGGATGTGCCATCCAACAAAGTAGTCTGGTCAGATGAGAACTGCCGGATCCACGGCATTGAACCGGGCGGACTGGCCGTCAGCTACGAGACCTCACTCAAGTTCATCCATCCTGAGGATCGCTGCGTGGCAGAGGCGATCATCTTGCGAGCACTGCAGGAAGGAAAGCCCTTCAACTTTGAGCACCGGATCGTGCGACCTGATGGCACCGAGCGGATCATCCACAAACGCGGTGAAGTGGTGCTGGCAGCAAATGGCAGGGGAGCGGCAAAAGTGTTTGGCACCTCGCAGGACATCACCGAGCGCAAGCGGGCTGAAGAAGAACTGCAAAACATGCACAAGCTGCTGCTGGACACTTCCCGGCAGGCGGGCATGGCGGAAGTCGCGACCGGCGTCCTGCACAACGTGGGCAATGTGCTCAACAGCATGAATGTCTCCGCCATGCTCACGCAGGACATCCTGCGGCAATCAAAAACTGCCAGCCTCGTCCGCACCGCCGGCCTGCTTGAGGAGCACAGCACCGACCTGCCCACATTCCTCACCACCCATCCTCAGGGCAGCCTGGTTCCCCGCTTCATCATCAAACTGGCGCACCTTCTCGATGATGAAAACCGGAAGCTGCTCAAGGAATCCACCGCGCTCTCCAAGAATGTCGATCATGTCAAAGAGATCATCGCCATGCAGCAGACCTACGCCCGTGTCTCGGGTCTCGTGGAAACGAACCAGGTCAATGATCTGGTCGAGGATGCCCTGCGCATGAACACCAGCGCGCTAGACCGCCATGGGGTCGAAACCATCCGCGACTTCGCGCCAGTGCCGCCGATTCCAGTGGAGAAACACAAGGTGCTGCAAATCCTCGTCAACCTCATCCGCAATGCCAAGTATGCCTGCGACGAGTCCGGCCGCACCGACAAGCGCATGATCATGCGCTCGACCAACGGCGATGGCCGGGTCAAGATCTCCATCATTGATAACGGGGTGGGCATCCCCCCGGAAAACCTCACGCGCATTTTTGGCCACGGTTTCACGACTCGCAAGGATGGCCACGGCTTTGGCCTGCATAGCGCGGCCAATGCGGCAAAGGAAATGGGCGGCCAGCTCAGTGTCCACAGCGACGGTCCCGGTCGCGGTGCCTGCTTCACTCTCGAACTACCGGTAGCACTCCAATCCTAATAAACCGTATGCAGCCCGCCAATCGCATCGAAAACCGCAGACTGTTGATCATCGATGACAATCCCGCCATCCACGAGGATTTCCGTAAAATCCTGGTCCCGGATGATGTGCCAGCAAACGCATGTGGGGTCGAGGAGGACGAAGCCGCCATCTTTGGTGACGCGCCCGCAGCCACCTCAACAGGCGTCGTATTCGAGGTAGATTCTGCGTCCCAAGGCCAGGAAGGGCTGGACCTCATCCGGCGGGCGCTACAGGAAAAGCGCCCCTACACCATGGCCTTCGTCGATGTCCGCATGCCGCCGGGCTGGGACGGCATCGAAACGACGCGGCAGATCTGGGCCGTCTGCCCGGACTTGCAGATTGTGATCTGCACTGCCTACTCTGACTACTCATGGAGCGACATGCAGGAGCAGATCAAGCCGCGCGACCGCCTGCTCATCCTCAAAAAACCCTTCGACACCGTCGAGGTGCTGCAACTCGCCAATGCCCTGACCGAAAAATGGCGGTTGCAGCAGGAATTCAAAGGGCTCATGAACGACCTCGAAGCACGGGTGCAACTGCGCACGCAGGAGCTTGAATCCTCAATGAAGGAAGCGGTGCTCAGCCGCGAAAAAGAACAACTGTCGTGTGAAAGCCTCCGGCATGAAATGGCGGAGCGCGGACGTCTGGAGCAGCGCTTTCGCGAGCAGGCCGCCCTGCTCGACAAAACAACCGACGCCATTGTGGTGAGCGACCTTGAGCACCGCATCACCTACTGGAACAAAGGCGCTGAAAAGATCTATGGCTGGACCGCCGAGGAAGTCATCGGACGCCGGGCCTTCGATCTGCTCTATCGTGAGGTCTCTCCATTTGAAACGGCTGTCGCCTGCATCGTCAAATATAGCGAGTGGACGGGTGAGATCCAGCAGGTCACCCGCACCGGCGGCACGCTGCTGGTCGAGGCACGCTGGACCCTGCTGCACAATTCCGCCGGCCAGCCGCAGGGCATCCTCGCCATCAACACCGACATCACCGAAAAGAAACAACTCGAGCAGCAGTTCCTCCGGGCCCAGCGCATGGACAGCATCGGCACCCTGGCCGGCGGCATCGCGCATGATCTCAACAATGCGCTGACTCCCATCCTCATGTCCATCGAGCTGCTGAAACTGCAAAAACAGGATCCGCGGGGCATGAACATGCTCTCGACCATCGACAACAGCGCCAAGCGCGGCGCTGGCATGGTCCGGCAGTTGCTCACCTTTGCCAGCGGGCTGGAAGGGAAGCAGCTGGCGATGGACGTTGGCCAGTTGCTCAAGGAGATCGAAAAAATCGCCAATGAAACCTTTCTCAAGACCATCCAAGTGCGCAGCGAGATTCCGGCGGACTTGTGGACCGTGCAGGGAGATCCCACCCAGCTCCATCAGGTGCTGCTCAATCTCTGCGTCAATGCACGTGATGCCATGCCCGACGGTGGCACGCTGAAGCTCTCCGCCTGGAACCTGATGATTGATCAGCATTACGTCGGTCTCAACGGTGAAGGCGAGCTCGGGCCTTACATTGTCATCCAGGTGAAGGACACCGGCACGGGCATGCCGCCGGAGGTGATCGAGCGCATCTTCGAGCCCTTCTTCACCACTAAGGAACTGGGCAAAGGCACCGGCCTCGGCTTGTCCACCTCCCTGGGCATCATCAAAAGCCATCATGGCTTTCTCCATGTTGACAGCGTCCCCGGCGTGGGAACCAAGTTCCTGGTATATCTGCCAGCTCAGGAAGCAGCGGCCACGGCGGTGCCGGCGTCCGTAGAAAACGAACTGCCACGCGGCCAGGGTGAACTGGTGCTGGTCGTTGACGATGAGGCTGATGTAAGACAGGTCGTGCAGCAGATCCTGGAGGCTTTCGGCTATCAGGCGCTGCTTGCGGCGGACGGCATTGAGGCAACGGCCTTGTACGCCAGCCGCAAAGAAGAGATCGCCGTGGTGGTCACGGACATGATGATGCCCTTGATGGACGGGCCAGCCACGATCCAGGCGCTGATGAATCTCAATCCGCAGGTGCGCATCATTGCCGCCAGCGGCCTGAGCACCAGCAGCAACGCGGCCAAGGCCGCCAAGGAAGGTGCCAAACACTTCATTTCCAAACCTTACACCACAGCAACGTTGCTGCAGACACTGCACACCCTGCTGCAGGCGTAGCGGGTTTTCGTCACGGACGAAGTCGTCTGCAATCGCTGCGATTTTGCATGCGATGCGTCACGCCACCACTTCCAGCAGAGCTTTCTGAATGTTGTTTTTTCCGGATTTTGGGAAGGGGCGCGGCATCGGCTGGGCGTTGCCATTGTCATCAATCGTGCGGCAGCGCAGTTCGTACTTTCCTGGTGCCAACTTGACCGGCTTAGCAACCCAGCGGCACAGCGTGTGGCGCAGGGGCCACTCCCGTGGTTTTCGCGTCACCGGATCAAACTGCGCCGGGTGCAAAGGCGCGCCCTTGAAGCCCACAATGCCGCTGCCATCAAAAGGCACGATCTGCGCATCCTGCCACGGTGCCTGGGTGAAGTGGGGATCGTTCGCAGGCAGCGGCGTGCTCACATCGCGCACCCAATACTGCACCTGCTTGAGTCCTGAGATGCCCACCTGCGCATTGCCATGCAGCGTGAGTTCCTCCATCGCGCTGAGTTTATCTGGCAGATCACCAAAGCGGACGAATGTCTTGAGCCATGAGTTGATGTCGTTGTTGCCGTTCGCGTAGGTGTCATCGGACTGATGTGCATTGGTGAAGCCGATGCGCTGCAGCCACTTCACCGATTTGAAACCGTACGCCTCCGGCACAATCATGCGCACCGGCCCGCCGCGCTCGCCAGTGAGAAATTCGCCATTGAGCTTGTAGCACAGCATCACCGGCAGCTCGCCAGGCGGATCTTCAAAGACTCTGTTCATCGGCAGGTAGCATTTGAAAATCTGCTTCGGGTCTTCGTTGTGGTGGCCGTGATACCAGACGTGGCGCAGATTTTCCACCGGACCGCAGAGCCACAGCACATCGCGCAGCGGCACGCCCTCCCACAGGCCATGCCCCAGCGGATCGGCAAGATTGTTGCAGGTGATGACTTTCAAATAACTGACCGCCTTCGTCTGCGCGATCTCCATGAGTTTTTCAAACGTCAGCGCCGTGCCGTCGCTGCGCAGCATGGGATGCTCGATCTTCGCGTTGCTCGTTGCATCGGCGATGACTTCGAGCTGCCACGTCTCACGCACCATGCCGATCTCGCGCTGCTTTTCTTCGGGCAGTTTATACGGCAGCGGATTGCCGCGCTCCACATTGTAAAAATCCCCCGAAGGCGTGATGCAGCAGCCGCCATCTTCGCATACCGGTCCCGCTTTCTTGCCCGCCGCCAGCAGTTCCGTGTTGGCCAGCACCGCAGCGCTTGCGGTGCCGAGTTTGAACAACTCACGGCGGGAGAATGATTTGGGTTTCATGGGCACGTTTTCAAACGTGCGCACCCGGCATCACTTTGCCTGAAAATAGCCGCGCTGCTTTGCACTGATGGGCAGGCCGAGCTTCTCCATGACCTTGAGCATGTCCTCCCACACCTGGCGCTTCGCACGAATGCCATCGCCCGTTTGCTCCTCCCGCAGCAGGTAGGACGGATGGTAGGTGACCATGGTCGGAATGCCGCTGGTGCTGTGAAACTTTCCGCGCAAACCACCGACAGTGCCTGGAAGGCCAAGCCCTTCGGCTGCGGTGGCGCCAAGGGCCACGATGACCTGCGGTTTGATGAGATCAATCTCCGTGAGCACGAAGGGCAGGCAGGCGCGCATCTCCTCCGCAGTGGGCTTGCGGTTGCCGCTGCCCTGGTTGTCCATGGCGGGACGGAATTTGCAGATGTTGCTGATGTACACCTGCGGGCGGTCGAGCCCCATGGCCTTGATGATAGCGGTGAGTTTCTGCCCTGCCGGACCCACAAAAGGCTCGCGCAATTTTTCCTCCTCCGCTCCTGGTGCTTCGCCCACAAACATCAGCGTCGCTTGCGGACTGCCCACCGCAAAGACCATCGTCTTGCGTAGGCTGCCCATGGAAAGTGCAGGTTCCCAGGTCTCCGCCGTCGCACGCAACGCGACGAGCTTTTCTTCGATCGTCGCACCGGCCACTTCGAGCAGATCAACTTTCTTCGGCTCCGGCGGCGGTGTGTCACGCAAGTTGCGCACAGCAGGCGCAGATGCCAGCGCTGCCGCCGTGGGTCTGGAATGCTCAGACTGGGAAATCTCACGTGCCGCATGCGGGCGGCCAACTCCGGTCAGTTTCTCCATCGACCCCGGCCGCAGTGCGATATGCGTCTTGCCCAGCATCTGACGCTGCTGCAGGTGCTGTTTGAGGAGGCTGGTGGCGGTGGACATGAGGAGGAATGCAGAATGCAGAATGACGAATGAATGTCGAACGCAGAGATTCAGCCATTCGTCATTCCTAACCATGGCTCGATGATCACCAACTCTGTAAACCAATGGCAAAAATCAACTGGATTGCGCGTGATGAGGCCCTGAAAGCGCCGAGCAAAACCGCCGATCTAGATGTCGGGGATGATGAGTGGCAGGTTCCTGCCGTCAAATTTCACTCCCGCTGGACAAGTCAAAGTGGAGTTCTCCATAGCACTGCTCCCGTCACTGGAGGTTACGTCTAAATGGCAGAAATCCCCAGTTCCGGAATCAAGAACACCACATCCGAATGAGCCGTCACGATCCCGCCATCCAGCGTGGCAAGTCTGGCACCGTGGCGACGGGCAAGCTGCGCCAGCCAAAGCATCAGTGACCTGGTTGTGCCCTTACAGTCGATGGTTGGAGAAATGTGCGTAGCTGAAGCCGTCGTCGATGAAGCTATGCCTGGGATTTCTCTGAAAGCCGGTGAGAGACTGCCACGCGGCAACGAAACTGATGTCTGCGGCCAACTGCATTTGCAGGCGAAGAAAGGTTCCCTCAGTAATAGCGCTGACGAGCATTGGGGCAGTTAGTTCTGCTTTGGTAAGTTCTGAGATTTGGCTGTCCTGCGTTGGCAAACGCGGTTAAGCGAGGGCGGGATGGTTCGTGTTGGAGCCTTGCGACAAACGCAGCGCGAAGACACCCAGCCTTCTAAAAATGACCCCGCGTCTGGATCTCTTTTTGCCGTCGCACAACGCTTTGCCGCCTTTTGCAGCAATGTCACCTCCCTGTTCAGCACCGCGACCCACGACGGCTCCAAGTACGCTCGTGTTTACCTTCACGGTCTGATGCAAGCCCGCCACCGCGCCAAAAACATGGACCGCATGGAGGAGGCCGTCAATACAACGGCCGCCTTGGCAAGGTGGACAATGGATCGTTGTGGAAATGCACAGCACGCAGCGCATCTGGCGCGACGATCCTGGCCTGCGCACGGTATTTCATTGAGCGCGGCTTCCATGATGCCAAAAGCTCGCTGGGTCTGGTCGACTATCAGACCCGCTGCTGGCTCGCGTGGCATCAACACATAGCTCTGGTGATGCTAGCCATGCAGTTCCAGCTCCATGAACGCATGCTGCACGCGCAGGCCCATCCACTGCTAAGCACTGCGGACATCGTCGAGCTGCTGCGCCTCGAGCTGCCCGCAGCGGCGGTCACGCCGGAGTGTGTCATAGCGCAACTTGAGCACCGTCATCGAAAGCGACAAACTCCATCGACTCCGCCCACCGCAATCAAAGACCTCTCGATGATTTTTATGCCCCCCGATGACTTACCAAAGTAGAAGTAAGCCCTCATTGCACCCAATAACAGCCCTCCGCTCGACAAGCCGCTTAAAATTCCAGCCTCGGCTGGCACCCGAAATGCTGCTTGATTGTTGTGAACTGGTGGAGATTGATTGCACCCCCGTGCCCTGCTTCCCTTTCCCGATATGATTGTGTGGGATAATTTCTTCTGGTTTACCAGCTACATCCTCGTTTTCACCGCCCTGTCCGCCTTTGGCGCGCACAGAATCAAAGTGTTATACCATTTTTGGAAACACCGTCTGGACGTGCCGATACCGCACCACGATTTCGCCGAATTGCCCGTCATCACGGTGCAGCTCCCCATCTTCAATGAGCTGCATGTGGTGGAAAATCTGCTGCGTACCGTCAGCGCTCTGGACTACCCGCGCGACCGCCTACAGATCCAGGTGCTCGATGATTCCACCGACGAAACCGCCGCCCATGCCGAGCAGCTTTCCGCCAATCTGAAGGCCCAGGGCTACGACATCGAGTACCGCCACCGCAGCAACCGCAATGGCTTCAAAGCCGGTGCGCTGGACGAAGGCATGGCCTCCGCCAAAGGCGAGTTCATCTGCATTTTCGACGCCGACTTCCAGCCCGCGCCGGACTACCTCAGGCAGGTGATCCACCACTTCACCGACGAAAAAGTCGGCATGGTGCAGGCGCGCTGGGGGCACCTGAACAAGAATTTCTCCCTCCTCACCAAGCTGCAGGCCCTGTTTCTTGACGGCCACCTCGTGCTGGAGCAGACGGCCCGCAGCCGCCACGGCGAATTCCTCAACTTCAACGGCACCGCCGGCATCTGGCGGCGCAAGGCCATCGAAACCGGTGGCGGCTGGCAGCATGACACCCTCACGGAAGACCTCGATCTCAGCTACCGCGCGCAGCTCAAAGGCTGGAAATTCATCTACCTCAAGGACGTCGTCGTCCCCGCCGAACTCCCGCCGGACATGGACGGCTTCAAGAGCCAGCAGCACCGCTGGACCAAGGGCTCCATCCAGGTGTGCAAAAAGACTCTGGGCAATGTGTGGCGCAGCGACATCCCCCTGAGCCTGAAGATCGAGGCCACCTCGCACCTCACGTCCAATTTCGCCTACCTGCTCACCCTCTGCACGCTGGTGCTGATGTACCCCGCTAATTTCGTGATGGGCAGCAGTTGGCACAAGGCCGTCTTCGTCGATGTGCCCGTGTTCTTCTTTGCCTCCCTCAGCGTCATCGTCTTTTACATGACCGCGCAGGGTGCCCAGGGCCGCTGGGGCTGGCTCAAGGCCCTGCCGTATGTGCCCATGCTGCTCGCCCTCGGCATCGGCATGAGCATCAACAACGGCAAGGCCGTGCTGGAGGCGCTGCTCAACCAGTCCTCCGAATTCGTCCGCACGCCGAAATACGGCATGGAAAACAAGGCGCAGGCCAGCAAGCAGCGCTCCTTCTACAAGGCTGGCAAATCCATCGCCCTATGGATCGAAGTGCTGCTGACCGGCTACTTCGGCTGGATGATCGGCCTCGCCGCCCAGCGTGGCCAGTGGGGTAGCATCCCTTTCCTGCTGCTGTTCTTCTTTGGCTTCGGGTACGTCGCAGCGGGTTCGTTGATGAAGCGTTTTTCGATGTCCGCGTTTCAAGCGCCTGCACCCGCTCCGGTGGCGGTGTGAGGTGGGGCTTCCTCGAACTTGTCGCATCGTTTCAAATTCAAGGCTTGATGCGCGTTGAAAGGAGGGCGGCGGGTGCCACCTCAGCAGGCGCAGGCGTTTAGAAAGGAATCACTTCCGCTCCACCCACCGGTATGCCGCTTTCGAATTCTTCCAGAAGTACTTCTCGCAGGCCTCGTTGCCTTTGGTGCGGAAGTACTCGTCCACGATTTTGAAGATGACATCATACGGCGCGCCTTTGTCGGAGACGGGCCAGTTGCTGCCGTAGATGAGGCGGTCGGGGCCAAAGGTTTCCCAGAGGTGGTCGAGAATGGGGAGGTAGTAGGCGGTGTCGCGTGGGGCATGGCCGTACTCGCACTTCACCTGCTCAGCGAGGGCGGAGACTTTCATGAAGACATTGGGCAGCTTGGCCACGGCACGGATGTTGTCCTTCCATTCAGGGCGCAGGGACTGGGGATCGCCGGATGCCCCGAGGTGGTTGATGAGGACGCGCAGGTCGGGCACGTCGGCGGCGAGCTTTGCAGCGTGGGGCAGGTAACTGGGGCCGCCGTTCAAATCCAGTTCCAGGCCATGCTTGGCCAGCGCCTTGGCACCAGCGAGCACGGCTTCCTGTTTCGCGGCATCCTGTAGAAAAGCGCCGCTCCAGCGCACCCCGCGAAAAATGGGATTGGCGGCGAAGCGCTCCAGGTGGTCGGCGAACTCATCGCCGGGATCGAGATGACCCACGAATCCTACGATGCTCTTCTCCTTGGCGGCGAGATCGAGAATCCACTGGTTGTCCTCCACCAGCGGGCTGGCTTCGACGATGACGGTTTCTTTGACACCATGCGGCGCTGCCACCGCGAGCCAGTCGGCGGGCAGCACGGTGCGGTACAATTGCGAGCCTTTGGTCGGCCAGGGCACACCACCGGGGCGGCTGGGATCGTAGAAATGCGTGTGCGTGTCGATAATGCGCGTGGCAGGCGGTGCAGCCTGCACGGATTCGTGCAGTAGGGCGGCGGCGGTGGTGGTCTGGAGAAAGCGGCGGCGGTTCATGGGAAACAAACGTCAGACGATGTCGATGTACTCCGGCAAAATGTCGAGCGTGCGAAACAGCGCGCCTTTGGTGCGGGCATGCACGCGCAGCAGCACATCGCCTGCGCGCACCTGCGTGCCGGTCTTGGCGATTTGATCGCAGCCGACGGCGAAGTCGATGGGGTCGGCGGCTTTGGAGCGGCCTGCACCGAGTTCGAGGACGGCCTGGCCGATGCCGCCAGCATCCATGCGCGTGAGGGTGCCGCTAGCGGTGGCTTTGAGTTCGCCGATGACCGGCGCGCGATGCACGGAGTCCATCTTTTCCAGCGCGTTCACATTGCCGCCCTGGGCAGCGACCATCTGCTGAAACTTTCGCCAGGCATCACCGCGATGCAGCATGGCGGCGAGATCGGCGCGGGATGAAATGGAGACGGCGGAGGCGAGATCGAGCACGATGTCTTCCAGGTCCTGCGGGCCTTGGCCTTTAAGACAGCGCACGCATTCGGCGACTTCCAGAGCATTGCCAGCGGCTTCTCCTGTGGGCTCGTTCATCTCGCTCAGGCGCACGCTGGAGCGCACGCCCATGGCCTGACCGACGGTGACGAGGCTTTGTGCCAAGCGTTGGGCCTGCTCCTGGGTCTTCATGAAAGCACCACTGCCGTACTTCACATCCAGCACGAGGCGGTTCAGTCCTTCGGCGAGCTTCTTGCTCATGATGCTCGCGGTGATGAGTGGCACGCTGGGCACGGTCCCGGTGACATCCCGCAGGGCGTAGAGTTTTTTGTCCGCTGGGCAGATGCCAGCGGTCTGACCGACCATGACGCAGCCGATGCGGTCGATGACGTTGTGAATCTCCACCTCAGTGAGCTGCGTGCGGAAGCCGGGGATGCTTTCCAGTTTGTCCAAAGTGCCGCCCGTGATGCCGAGGCCGCGACCGGAGATCATCGGCACCCACAGATTGTCGCAGGCGAGCAGGGGTGCGAGAATGAGCGAGGTTTTGTCGCCAATGCCGCCGGTGCTGTGTTTGTCCACGCGCAGGGGATCGTGGTCGTTCCACAGCAGCATGGAGCCGCTGTGCAGCATGGCCTCGGTGAGCGCGGCGGTTTCTTCCGTCGTCATGTCGCGGAAAAAGATCGCCATCGCGAGCGCGCTCATCTGGTAGTCCGGCATGTCCCCGCGCGTGAAGGCGGTGATGACGAAGCGGATTTCTTCCGTGGTGAGGACGCCGCCGTCGCGCTTGCGCTCGATGAGGGTTGGGATGTGCATTTTCATGCATGCTAGTTTCTGCCATGCATGTTTGGCAATACTGAACCTGCGGACATCGTATGCTCATTCAGCCCAACCATGCGTGTTATTTGCGTTCTCCTCAGCCTCAGCTCCGCTCTCTCAGCGGCGGCGATTGATTTCTCGCGCGACATCCAGCCGATCCTTTCGGACAAATGCTACTTCTGCCACGGCCCGGATGCCAAGGAGCGCAAAGGCGACCTGCGGCTTGATGTGGAGAAAGAAGCAAAAGCGGTACGGGACGGCGTGACGGCTATACGCCCTGGCAAGAGCCATGAGAGTTCCTTGATCGAACGCATCTTCAGCACGGACCCGGATGAGGTGATGCCAACGCCGAAGAGCAATCGCACCCTGACGGCGGCGCAGAAGCAACTGCTTAAGCAGTGGATTGACGAAGGGGCGAAATGGGGCACGCACTGGGCTTTCAAGCGCATCGAACGGCCCCAGGTGCCGAACGTGGGTGCCAAGCATCCCATCGATGCTTTTGTCCGCGCCAAGCTGGCGGAAAAGGGGATGAAGCCTTCTCCTCAGGCTGATGCGGTGGCCTTGCTACGCCGCGTGTCGCTGGACCTCACCGGGCTACCGCCGACAGCGGACGCATTAAAGGAAGGCTACACCAAGACCGTGGAGCGCCTGCTGGATTCGCCACGCTTTGGGGAGCGCTGGGCCTGGGACTGGCTGGATGCGGCGCGGTATGCGGACACGAACGGCTACCAGGGCGATCCCGAGCGCACGATGTGGCCATGGCGTGATTGGGTGGTGAAGGCGCTCAACGCTAACATGCCCTATGACCAGTTCACCATCTGGCAGCTTGGCGGTGATTTGCTAGCCGATGCAACGCCGGAGCAAAAGCTGGCCACGGGGTTCAATCGCAATCACATGATCAATGGCGAGGGCGGGCGCATCGCCGAAGAAACGCGGGTGGAGAATGTGATGGACCGCGTGGAGACGACCAGCACCGTGTGGCTGGGGCTGACGATGGGCTGCTCGAAGTGCCACGATCACAAATTTGATCCGCTGACAATGCGTGACTACTACGGCCTCTACGACGTCTTCAACCAGACAAGCGAGGACGGCATTGCGCGTAGCGGGCAGGCTGCTCCGGCGCTGGATCTGGCCACGGCAGATGAAAAAGCGCGCTTTGAAACTGCGGACGCCACGTTTCGTGCGACCGTCAAAGACATCAACGACTATGAGACCACGCGCTTTGGCAAACCGCCGGGTGAGGAACGCACGAAGGTGCCGCTGGTGGCAGGGTATCCCGGCAAACTCACGCAGTTTCTCGGGCGGCAGGCCCCGGACAAACGCAGCGCGGACAATCTGCTCGAATGCATCGCCCAACTGCGCAAGCTGAGCGACGCGGATTATGCGGACCGCTTGCAGCGGCTACTCAATGCCCTCAAGGCACGCACTACCGCTCAGGGCAACGTCACCAAAGTGATGGTCATGGACACGCTGCCGAAGGCGCGTGAGACGTTGGTGCTGGAAAAGGGGGCGTATGACAAAGCCACCACGACCAAGGTCAGCTTCAATGTGCCAGCCAGCCTTCCAGCGATGAAGCCTGACGCACCGCGCAACCGCCTGGGCCTAGCCGAATGGATCTTGAGCCGCGACAACCCGCTGACTGCGCGTGTAACAGTAAACCGCTTCTGGCAGGCGTTCTTCGGCGTGGGCCTCGTGAAGACGGCGGAAGATTTTGGATTGCAGGGCGAGGAGCCACCGCAGCACGAACTGCTCGACTGGCTGGCGTCCGAGTTCATCGACAGCGGCTGGGACGTGAAGGCGCTGATGCGTTTGATCGTGACGAGCGAGACCTATCAGCAGTCATCAAAAATCAAGGATGCGCAGCTCGACCCCGAGAACCGCTACCTCGCACGCGGGCCGCGCTTTCGCATGCCTTCGTGGATGCTGCGGGATCAGGCCTTGTTTGTGGCGGGCCTGCTGCAGGACAAGATCGGCGGCCCGGCCGTGAAACCCTACCAGCCCGAGGGCATCTGGGAGGAGGCGACCTTTGGCAAAAAGAGCTACGTGCAGGATCACGGTGATGCGCTCTACCGCCGCACCCTGTACATTTTCTGGCGGCGCATCGTGGGTCCCACGATGCTGTTCGACAATTCAGCGCGGCAGACCTGCGTGATCAAAGCCACCCGCACCAACACGCCACTGCAGGCGCTGGTCACGTTGAACGATGTGACCTACGTCGAAGCCGCCCGTGTGCTGGCGCAACGTGTGCTGCTGGCGAATCGTGGCCAGGAGGACTCAGCGCTCGCGCAGGCGTTTCGTTTGGTCACTTGCCGTGAACCTTCCAAGGCTGAGGCGGCGCTGCTGACGGCTCAATTGGGCAAATTGAGGCAGCAGCAGGGCGCAGACCGTGCTGCGGCGCTCAAGCTGCTTGCCGTCGGGGAGTCGAAACGGAATGAATCCATCGACGCCATCGAACACGCCACCTGGACGAGTCTGTGCCTCATGCTGCTCAACTTGGACGAAGCGGTGACGAAGGAATAGGCCGTGAAGACCGGCCCGCTCTAGCGGTTGCCTTGGTAGTTTTGATGCTGACCGCCGTAATAGTACTGTCCGTTGTGCGCATAGCGGTTCGTGTACCGCTGGCCCTGATAGTTATAGTTACCAGTTTGGTGCTGGCCGCCCGTGTAATAGCGGCCTTGATGGTAGTAGGCGCTGCCAGCGTAGTTCCGCGGCAGGGTTGAGTAAGTGTTGAAGCCGTTGTTATAACCGCCCCCGTAGTTCGAATAGCCGCCTCCTGGCATCATCGGGTTCAAACAGGAGGAGAGGGCCAAGGTGGCAAGAGCAGGAAGGAGCAGGTAATAGGGATGGAGTTTCATGAGATGGGGCTGGGTGCGAGGTGGGGTATAGACAGCGGACGATCGGCCGCGAAAATCTGCAGGGCGTTGCTTAGATCCGTCCAGAAAGAAGGAGCACGAGGAGAACGATGACGAGGAGACTGGCACCGCCGCCGACGTAATGATTGCCGGAACGGAAGCCGTAGCCGCCGCCGAAGACTAGAAACAAGATGATCAGGATGAGAAGGAGGCTCATGGTCGAATGAGGAGGGTTAAATTTGAACTGGGCAGGGGTTGAGGAGAAATTGCAGGCGGCGATGCATTCGGAGGTCGCATCAAAGAGTATCCTGTATCAGCTCAACGCGTGCGGCGCGCGCGAGTGCCTCCTTGCCTGAGCTTAGGTGAGGCGTGAATGAAGGTTTCATTCCTGCGGAGTGTCTGAACTCGGCATAGTGTCAGTTGAGGAAGCATCAGGTGAAGCAGGCTTTTGAATAGGCTCATGCAATTAGATAGCTGCTACACCGGCAGTGTTCCATGGGGTCAATGCCCCATCGTGCGAGCGGGACTTATCCGCTAGAATCTACGGCCTATGCATCAATTCTTCGTCCCTTACTGTTCCTGTCTTTTCGCCGCCACGCTCCTCTTTCTGAATGCGGGCTGTGCTTCCCCACCGCCACCGCCAGTTGCCACCGAGGAGTCCTATTGGAACGGTGACAGCATGAGCGGCAGTCCGTCCGTCCGCATCAGCCTTTCGCAGCAGCGCGCCTTTTTTTACAAGGACGGCCAGCTTGCTGGCGTGTCGCGCATTTCATCGGGCCGTGAAGGACTCAACACAGTGACGGGAAGTTTTCACATCATTCAAAAGGATCCCAATCATATGTCCTCCTTGTTTGGCGACTATGTGGACGCCAATGGCGCGGTGATTCAAAAGGAGGTGGACACCCGCAAGGACCCCAAGCCCAAGGGGGCGCGTTTTGACGGAGCGAAGATGCCAAATTTCATGCGTATCGTCGGCGGCACTGGCATGCATGAGGGCTACCTACCAGGCTATCCGGCCTCGCATGGCTGCATCCGCATGCCGGGCTTCATGGCTGCCGCGTTTTTCCGTTCCGTCGAGGTGGGAACGCCGGTGACCATCGAGCCCTGACCTCGAAATTCGCACTCCAACTAACACCACCTAAAAGCTGATGTAACCCAGCGGCACATCCGTTTTGGATTTCACCCTGAAATCCCGGTCCACCATGCAGGGCACCTGGCTGATGGCCAGGATCTCCTGGGTGAATCTTGCGCTGGTGTCTGGGCTGGCTTCCACGAGGAGAATGCTGCCAGTGGCATCACGAATAATGAGGACGTAACCATAATTTTTCACGCCGTAGGGCGAGTCCGGATCCTGACTGTAGGTAAGGCGCACTGGCTGAGTGGCATGGACCATTTTGGACTGAGCGCGAATGTTGATGTCGAATTCCTCCTTTTGCAGCACGATCAGATCGCCACTGGGTTCACCGACTTTTTTGCCCAGGGTAAGCGCAAGCCCACGGGCGTTTTGCAGATCGCGCCTCACCTCTTGGTTGCTGAGGTTGAAGTTATAAGTGAACTCGAACACACGATGGTCGCTATCGGCAGGGCCGCGGTTGCTCTTGGATGGCAGGTGATGCGGTATTTTTGCGCCGGTGCCGCAGCGCTCGCGCTGGCAGGGACAGTTGGCGCAGGCGCAGGAGTTGGAGCGGGTGCTGGCGTTGGAATGGGGGCTGGCACGGCCGGGTTGGTGCCCTGCTCCTGCCAGCGTGCGATGTAGTCCGCGTCCTCCTTGCAGAGTGTTTTGATTTTGACGACGAGGGTCTGCTGTTCGCCTTTGCGCTTTAGGGTCACCGTATCACCGGCAACGGCGGTAATCTCCGCCTCCAGCAGGGTGCCAGCCTGGCTGACGAATACACGGGTTTCCGCCAGTGCCAGCGGGGCAAGGATGAAGTACAGCAGGTACAGGCGGAGAGATCGCATCGTCAGGATTACGGCAGGGCTTATGCCTATTTTGCCGATGTGGGGCACGCTTTCAAGCTTCGCGCAGCAGGATGGCATCGACATTCACGCCGTCGTAGAGCGCATCGCTGAGAATGACGAGGGGGTCGCCGTGCTTGATGAGTTTCTCCGTGCGCAGCAGTGCCAGAGCGCCGCGGATGCCTTCCTCGGGGTCGCCTTCGGTGAACTGTAGCACGAAGGGATTGACGCCACGGGCGGTGACGAGCGTGCGGCTGACGTGCAGATTGGGCGTGAAGGCAAAGATGGGGGCGAACTCGGGCCGCTGGTGTGCCAGCAGGTGCGCCATGACGCCACGGATGGTGAAGACGAGAAGCTTGCTGCCGGGGATGCTGTTGGCCAGCAGGATGGCGGCCTTGACGGTCTTGTGCTTGTTGGTCTTGAGCGGGGCGTCGCTGGCGAAGCGGCCGGAGGGATATTTCTGCTCAATGCGGCTGATGACGGTGTCGAGCACCTCGACGCAGCGCTCGGGATACCGGCCCACGCTGGTTTCGCCGCTGAGCATGACGCAATCGACCTGCTCGATGACGGCGTTGAAGATGTCGGTGACTTCCGCGCGCGTCGGCACCGGGTTTTCGATCATGCTTTCGAGCATCTGCGTGGCCACGATGACCTTGCGGCCATGGTAGGAGCAGCGCTCCACGATCTGGCGCTGGATGATCGGCAGGTCCTCGATGGGGCACTCGCTGCCGAGGTCACCACGGGCGATCATGATGCCGCCGGAGGCTTCGACGAGGGCGTCGATGTTGTCGATGGCCTGCTGGTTTTCGATTTTGGCAATGACGCGCGCCTTGCTCTGCTTCTGCTCAAGAAGGAGCTGCAAATGCTGCAAATGGCCGGGCTCACGGGCAAAGCTGAGGGCAAAGAAATCGACGCCCAGCTCCACGCCGAGATCGAGATCGGCATAGTCCTTTTGCGTGAGCGGCGGCAGGCGCACGGGCACGCCGGGGAGATTGATGTGGCGGCGGGATTTCATCTCGCCCTTGGTCATGACGGTACCGATGACACGGAGGGTGGAGACTTCGGTGGCTTTGACCTGAATCATGCCGCCGTCCACCATGATGGTGTCGCCGACTTTGAGGTCCTTGCCCAGCTCCGGGTAATTCACGCTGACGGAATACTGCGTGGTGCCAGGAATGTCTGCCTTACAGCGAAATTCGACGATGTCTCCCACCTGAAGTTGCCAGGGCTGCTCGACATCCCCGGTGCGGATGCTGGGGCCTGTGAGGTCCATGAGGACGGCGATTTCCCGCTTGGAGGCGGCAGCGGCGTCACGGACGCGGGCATAGACGGTGCGCACCCAGTCATGCGAGGCATGGCTCATGTTCAGACGGATGACGTCGGCACCTTTGGCGATGAGATTGGCAAGGACTTCAGGACTCTCCGTGGCAGGGCCGAGAGTGCAGAGGATTTTGGTTTTGCGCATGGTTGGCATGATGAGAGCAGGTGGCGGGCCAGCGTTGGCCCTGTCTTGCAGGTGCGCAACTCTTAGAACGTAAAGAGTGCGTTGTAATTGGCCGCGATGATGCCTTGCATTTCAGCCAAAGGGATGTCGCGCAGGCTGGTGAGGAGTTCGTAGCTCACGCACAGATTAGCAGGATGATTCAGCGCCTTGCCCTCGGCAGATTGCAGCAGGTACGGATTCAACTCATCCGGCGGCCACATGTCCGGAGCGTCGGTTTCGGTGAGGAGTCGATCCAGCGGCACGGCTTTGAAGACGGCGAGTTGGGCGGCTTTGCGCGGGTGGGCGAAGTAGGGGCTGATGGAGAAGTAGGCTCCGAGTTTGACGAACTGCGGGATCATCTCGGCGGGGCCACCATAGGAGTGGAGGAGGAAACCGCGACGGGGCAGTGGGGTGCTGCGCAGGGTTTCTTCCAACAGACCAAAGGCGCGCAGGCAGTGGATGGTGGCGGGGCGGTCCAGCTCCACGGCCAGGGCGAGCTGGGCGCGAAAGCAGTCGAGCTGGGCTTCGATGTCCGGGTTTTCAATCCAGCGGTCGAGCCCGATTTCTCCCAGCACGGCACGTGGGTGACCTACCAGAAACTGCCGCAGCGTGGCAGCCCACTGGGGCGTGCGCTCTTTGACATACCAGGGGTGAAGGCCAAAGGCGGGGCGAATCCAGGCGTGCTGGCGCGCGAGCTGCGCGACGGCGGGCCAGTCGTCCTCGCCAGAGCCGTTGACGATCATCTCCGCCAGCCCGGTCTGCGGCAGCATGGCGATGATGTCCTCACGCCAGGGGGCGAGCCGGTCGTCCTGGAGGTGGTTGTGGGCGTCGTAGAGCACGGAGAGGAAGGATGAATTTTGGATGATGAAGGCACAAAAAAGCCCGCGCATGCCTCACAGCATACGCGGGCGGTTAATTCACTGTCGCCTCAGTTGTTGCCGATCATGAGCAGCATCGTGTCGCCTTTGCGCCAGACTCGGAGGAGCACGGTTTTGTCGCTGGCTTTGGCCAAGGTGCGGGCCTCGGAGGCGTTGGCCACGGACTTGCGGTTCACGTGGGTGACGACGTCGTTTTCTTCCAGGCCTCGGGCGGCGGCACCGCTGTCTGGCGAGACCTTGGTGACCATGACGCCGCTGACGCCAGCAGGGATGTCGTGGCGTTCACGCAGGGCCGGAGAGAGCGTTTGGACCGTGACGCCGGTGACGAGCTCGCCGACGCTGTCCTTGGCCTGACCCGGAGCACCGGGACGTGGCATGGGGCGCTGTCTGCCGCCGATCTCTGAAAGGGCCTCTTCGGGCAGGGCTTCCAGCGTGGCGGTGACGGTCACACGTTTGCCACCGCGCATCAGGTCGATGGGGATTTGGCTGCCCGGCTTGGTGCCGCTGACGATGAGGCGCAGACGGCTGCTGCTATCGACCTTCTGACTGTTGATGGCGACGATAACGTCTTCGATCTGGATGCCGGCCTTTTCCGCCGGTGAATCCGCGCCGACTCGGCGCACCAGAGCACCCACCTGATCCTGCACCTGCATGAGCTTGGCGGTGTCAGGATCCAGATCTTGAATCTCAACGCCGAGGAAGCCGCGCTGCACGGCGCCGTCGTCCAGCAGGTCTTCGACGATGTGGAGAGCCATGTTGATAGGAATGGCAAAACCGATGCCAGCATTCATGCCGGTGCGGGAAAGGATGGCGGTGTTGATGCCGATGACGCGACCCATGCCGTCCACCAGCGGGCCGCCGGAGTTGCCGGGATTGATTGAGGCATCGGTCTGGATGAAGTCTTCATACCCCTGGACGCGGCCACCATGGCCATTGCCCTTACCGACTATGTTGGTATTGCTGCGGCCCAGAGCGCTGACGATGCCCTGGCTAACGGAGCGGCTGAGTTCCATGGGCGCACCGGCGGCGAGCACAATGTCGCCTACGCGCAGCTTGGAGCTGTCTCCCAGCGTGGCTGGTTTGAGGCCGGTGGCGTCGATCTTGATAAGGGCGACGTCGGTGAGCGGATCGGTGCCAATGATTTCGGCCTGGTAGGTTTTAGTGGTGCCATTGTTGTCCACCTCCACCTCGATCTTTTTGGCATCGGCTACGACGTGGTTGTTGGTGATGATGTAGCCATCGCTCGTGATGATCATGCCGGAGCCGATGCCGTGTTCCTGATGGGCATCATCGTCGGGCTGCTGCTGTCGCGGGTTCGGCTGGCCGCGGCGGCGCGGATTGGGCACGGCGGGTTCATCATCTTCGTTCATACCGCCGAAGCCATCGGGTAAGCCGGAACCGCCGGGGCCGCCAAAAAAGCGGTAGAAGAAGGGCCGAAGTTGCGGCGGGATCTGGTCCACGCCCGGAGCTTTGATCGGCGTGGAGGAGGTGATGGTGACGACGCTGGGCAGGATTTTATCCACCACATTGGCATAGCTCAACTGCAACTGCCCGCCGTTGGGCAGCGGGCTGAGATCTTTGAGGATTTTGGCGTTGAAGTCGGACGGAGTCGGAGCCGTCGCGTCCGCCGCCGGAGGCAGGGGCGGCGGTGAAACAGGCTGCTGTGCCTGGAGGCAGGACAGTCCTGCCGCCAGCATGCCTGCGCAGGTGAATGCGATGCTGAAGCGAGGTTGGGTCTTCATGGGGGATGTTTGGGGTTTGGAAGTTATCAGCGTTCCATGGGGGAACGCATGACGTTCAGACGTAGTGCCGCCGGGAATGTTGAACATATTTGCGCGAAAGAAAGGGACTCTTTCGCTTTGCCAACACGGATAGTGCGCGCCGGACTGGGGGCGTTTTCGCGAGACACCTCCGTCTGTGCAACCATAGATCGCGCGGCTATTTCCGCGCTTCCGCCAGGGCCTTGTCCATCACTTCCTTGAGAGTCACTTCGGCACCATTGCGGCGTTTGCTTTCATCGGCAGCCTCCATAAAGGCGTAGATTTCCAGCGTCTCTTCGGGTGTGACGGGAGCGACGCCGGTGCGGAAGAAATGGATCACGGAATAGAGTAGCGGATCGTAGCCGTCGTAGGTGCCGATAGCGGCCTCGCCTTTCTCGCCGACGGCCTTGCCGCCGTAGCCCTTGGCTTCGGTGAAGGTGCCGGTGCGCCCGCCCGCCCAGGTGCCAGTGACGGTGATGCGGCTGACGGTCTGCTTGGTCTCCTGCTTGGTAACCTTGTCCATAGTGGTGACTTCCTCCGTGACGGTGCCGCGCTTCACGCTCTGGCAGCCGGTGCCCATGACGGTGAAGAGGGACTCCACGCCATGGATGCCATACCAAAAGAGATCAGGATGGTGCTCTTCCAGGCTGGCCGGGCTGGTGGTGCTGGCCTGCATGACCTTGCCGATGCTGCCACCGCGCACAGCCTGCGTGCCTTTGCCAAAGCGCAGCGAGGAGGAGGAGAACACGGGAATGCTGGCCTTCTTGGAGGCGTCGAAAATCTTGATCGCATCGACGAGTGTGCCCGCGATGGGTTTGTCGAGGAACACCGGCTTGTGCGCCTCGATGCAGGGCAGCACCTGCTCCAGGTGTACGCGGCCGTCGTTGGACTCCAGGAAGACCACGTCCACTTTGTCGAGCAGTTCGTGGATGCTGGGCACGATCTCCACGCCGAGGGCCTTGACCTTTTCCGTGTACTCTGGAACGCGCTGCGTGCTGGACGGGATGTCCTTGGAGCCCTGCGCATACGCGGCGACGAGGCGCGCGCCCATCACCTCCGGCTTTTGCGGGTTTTCATTCAACGTCTTGGTGAAGGCCAGCACATGCGAGGTGTCCAGGCCGATGATGCCAGCGCGAATGTGCTGGGCGCTGGCGTTGAGGGAAAGCAGCGCGCAAGCGCCGACGACGAAGAGCAGGGAGCGAATCATGGGCAGAGACTACGCTGCGCAGGGCGCGGCCTTTCGGCCTCTCTCTCTGTCGTCAAGCCACGCGGCTCATCCGCCTTTCGCCAAGTCCAGAAACACAATGCTCGAAGGATTGCCAACGGGGGTGTAATGACCGGTGAAGGTCAGTACTCCGGTTTTGCGATCAACGCGAAAGACCGTGACGTTGTCGCCGCGCTGGTTGAGGCAGTAGAAAAACTCGCCGGTGGGGTCGAAATTGAAGCTGCGCGGGTAGTCGCCGTGCGTCCACTCTTCGGTGACGAAGGTGAGCGTGCCGTTTTTGCCGATGGCGAAGATGCCAATGCTGTCGTGCAAACGATTGCCGACATAGACGAAGCGGCCATCGGCAGAGACGAGGATCTCAGAGCAGAAGTTGCTGCCCGCAAATCCGGGCGGCAGGCTGGAGATCGTTTGGCGCGAGGAGAGGCGGCCTTTGTCAGCGTCGTAATCCAACAGCACGACGGTGGAGCCTTCTTCCTGCAGTGAGTAGAGCCAGCGGTTATTGGGGTGAAACGCAAAGTGGCGTGGGCCATCTCCCGCAGGGAAGGAGACATGAGGCGGATCATTCGGCGTCAGCGTGCCCTTTTGGTCATCAAACTTCCACACGAGGATTTGATCCAAGCCGAGATCCACAGACAGCACAAAGCGCCCCGAGGCATCGGCCGCGATCATGTGCGAATGCGTTCCATCATGGCCGCTGAAAGCGAAGCTGCCGGGAGGTGCGTTCATGGCTTTCTTGGGCCCGACGGTGCCAGTGTCCTGCTTGAAGTCAGTGGCCTCACCAAGACTACCGTCGGCCTTGATCGGCAGCACCGACATCGAGCCGCCAAAGTAATTCGCCACCAGCAGAAAGCGTCCAGACGGATGCAGGCTCACATAGGTTGGCCCCTTGCCGCCGGAGCTGACCGAGTTCATCAGCGTCAACTGACCGTCCTTGGGATTGATGGCAAAAGCGCTGACAGAACCTGCTTCGCTGTTGCCCTGATGGTCGGTTTCATTGGTTGAATACAACACTGTCCTGGCGGCATTGAAAGTGAGGCAATTCGGGCTCACGCCAGTTTTGTAGAGACCGCAGGGGGTCATGGCACCGGTGCTGCGGTTCACTTCAAACAGATGGATGCCCTGGCCATTGCCCGGCGGCAGATCCACCTGAGTGGTCTTCATGTTTTGCAGCGGCGAGGTGAAAGTGCCTACGTAGGCGATCAGCGGTCCCTGGTCTTTGGCCTGAACCGAAAGCGCAGCGCCCGCAGCGAGTGCGGTACCCAGGAAAGAACGACGTGAGAGTGGTGTGGTATGAGATAGCATGAGGAAATGGGCATTATGGGACGACCGGCAGAATCACACGTGAAGCATGCGTGGCATCATGCCAGATGGTGTTAATCGCGGACACGCCGGGTTCGGTGATGAAGTGGCTGATCGGTGCTCCGGTCTGCGGGTTCGGCTCATAATAAGGAGCACCCGTACTGGCGATGGTGATGCGGATGCGGTGGCCTTTGTTGAAGATGATGCTGGTCCAGCCGATGTCCCACGAGAGCTTCGCAATCTGGTCCGGCACGAGCAGTTTCTGATGATCGAAGCCTTCCCGGTAC
Source organism: uncultured Verrucomicrobiota bacterium (assembly GCA_903848465.1). Classification (GTDB taxonomy): domain Bacteria; phylum Verrucomicrobiota; class Verrucomicrobiia; order Verrucomicrobiales; family Verrucomicrobiaceae; genus Prosthecobacter. The sequence continues at coordinate 15,463 of CAINGK010000072.1, read as the reverse complement.
CGCGCCCGCAATGGGTAATCCACGAGCAGGATGGAACGGCCATCGGGATAGACATCGGTCACACGCAGGAAGAAGTCCGTGTCCTTCGCGGTCGATGACACGAAGACCTCCGCCTTGATGCGGCCCGTGACTTCGAGCGGCTTGGTCAGCACCTCGCTCGTCCAGGTGCGCACCTCGGCCTGCTCTTCAAAGCCACGCGCATTTTTGGCACCGGGGAAACCAACGTGAGGCAGGCTCATCGGTTGCGCTGGATTGCTCGCATAGGCAGTGCTCGCTTTGGCGGCAGAGGGTTTCGCCGCGGCGAGCTTGCCATCAGATTGCAGGAACCAGTCAGCGGCTTTGGCGGCTGGCGGGAAGTCCTTGGCCTCGCGCCACACATTGCCGGGTGCGCCTTCTTCACCCGTGGCACCCATCACATAATACTTCACGGGTGTGTCCTTCTCGACGCCGTTGTCCACACCTTTGAGGTAATGGTTGAACCACTTCGTCATGTGCGGATACACGTCAAACATGGCGTTCTCTGGGAAGACGAGTTCGCCGATCTTGTTCGACTTCGGATAGCCGCCATGCAGCCAGGGGCCGATGATGAGCTGCTGCTGGCCGCGTGAATTGGCACCACCGTGCTGGTTGCGGCCGATGAAGCTGGCCACGCTGCCCTGGCACATGAAGTCAAACCAACTGCCAATGGTGAAGCAGGGGGAGTTCATTTTGTCGAAGTGCAGCGAGGCGTCCTCGTCCTTCCAGTAGTCGTCATAGTCGGGGTGCTGGTCCCACTCGCGCAGCATGTCCTCGTTGTCCTTGAGGTCGCGTGCCACGGCGCCGCCTTTGATGAAGCGCTGCGGCTTGGTGGCACCGCCGATGCGGTAGCCTTCCTGGTACAAGCTCAGCCCAGTGTCAGTCATGTACTGCGCCACCAGATGCGGCGGCTGGGTCACTGCCAAATAGTTCTGCGCGTAGCCCGCCTGCGAGCCGCCATAGGTGCCGATCTTGCCCGTACACCACGGCTGCGCTGCTAGCCATTCACACACATCGTAGCCATCGCGGAGCGGCCCCCATTGCAGCCCACGGTAGCCATGGTAAACGCCCTCGCTCTCATGCGTGCCACGGTAGTTCACCAGGGCGATGACAAAGCCGCCTTCCGCGAATTTGGCGGCGGCCTTGCGCGATCCGGCGCTACTGATGTCAGCATAGCGCTGCTCAAAGATGGCCGACCATTTGCCCTCGCCTGCCGGGAAGAACACATAGGCGGAGAGGCGCTTGCCATCGCGCATTGGGATCATGAGGTGTTCTTCACGGACAGAGCCGAAATCGAGCTTGGCAGGAGTGGCCGCATGCAGGGAGGCACAGGCGGCGAAGAATAAGAGGACGTGGCGCATTATTTCACTACGGGCGCTGTGGACGGCACGTTTCACGCACCTGCATGGGCGGGGAAGCTGAATGAACGTTTACGGTGGTGGCGCACTACATAAGCTGGCAGCCTAGCCGAAAAAGCATGAAATGGGCAAGACACCCCATTGCAGGAGGGGGCCTGGGCGGCATGTTATGTTTTAATCAAAGGAACAAAGACACGATGATCGCGCCGAGATTGGACCTTCCAGCAGAACTAGACGTTGAGTCAGCGTCAGCAAACCAAGGCGTTGTCGTCTCGGTGCGGGGGAGTGTGGTGGACGTGCGTTTTGAACATCAGTTGCCGCCGATTCACTCAGTGCTGCATGCTGGCAAGAAGGGGGAAATCATCATCGAAGTGCTGATGCAGCGTGATGCACGGCATGTGCGCGGCATCGCCCTGACCCCGACGCAGGGGCTGGCGCGTGGAAGTATGGTGAAAGACACAGGCGGGCCGCTGAAAGCGCCGGTGGGCAAAGGCCTGCTCTCACGCATGTTTGATGTGTTTGGCAATGTGATTGACCGCGAAGCGCCACTGGCAGATGCGCAGTGGCGTTCGGTGCATCGTGAGCCACCTGCATTGGCACGACGTTCCACTAAGTCCGAGATTTTTGAAACCGGGATCAAGGTGATCGATGTGCTCGTGCCGCTGGAGCGCGGTGGCAAGGCAGGCCTCTTCGGCGGTGCTGGAGTTGGCAAGACAGTGCTGCTGACCGAAATGATTCACAACATGGTCGGCCATCAAGACGGCGTGAGCATCTTTTGCGGCATTGGCGAGCGCTGCCGTGAGGGCGAGGAACTCTACCGAGACATGAAGGACGCAGGCGTGCTTCCCAACATGGTGATGGTGTTCGGGCAGATGAACGAACCGCCGGGCAGCCGATTCCGCGTTGGGCATGCGGCGCTGACCATGGCCGAATATTTTCGCGATGATGAGCACCGCGATGTGCTGCTGCTCATGGATAACATCTTTCGCTTCATCCAGGCCGGCATGGAGGTGTCCGGCCTGATGGGCCAGATGCCTTCGCGTCTCGGCTATCAGCCCACCATGGGCACGGAGCTATCGGGACTGGAAGAGCGCATCGCCAACACGGACACAGGTGCCATCACTTCAATCCAGGCCGTCTATGTGCCTGCCGATGATTTTACCGATCCGGCGGCGGTGCATACCTTCTCGCATCTCTCCGCATCCGTCGTACTCTCGCGCAAACGCGCCAGCGAAGGGCTGTTTCCGGCCATTGATCCGTTGCAGTCGAGCTCCAAGATGGCCACGCCAGGCATTGTGGGAGAGCGGCACTACCGGCTCGCACAGGAGATTCGACGAACTTTAGCGCAATACGCGGATCTGAAAGACATCATCGCGATGCTGGGCCTTGAGCAGCTTTCGCCGGAAGATCGCAATGTGGTGGCGCGTGCGCGTCGTCTGGAGCGCTTTTTGACGCAGCCGTTTTTCACCACCGAGCAGTTCACTGGCCACACGGGAAAGCTTGTCAGTCTGGCTGACGCGCTGGACGGCTGTGAGCGCATCTTGAACGACGAATTTAAAGACTACCCTGAAAGCGCGCTCTACATGATCGGGACGATCGACGAAGCGAAGAAAGAACCGAAAGCTCAACCGCAGGCCAAGCCCGACCACGCCGCATGAACCTGAAAATCCTGCTGCCATTCCAGATTTTCGCCGACAAAATCGGCGTGCAGCGCATCGTCGCCGAAACGCGCCAGGGATCGTTTGGCCTGCTGCCGCAGCGGCAGGACTGCGTCACGGCGCTGTCTCCCGGTATCCTGGTCTATGAGACGGAAGCAGAGGGCGAGGTTTATATCGCCGTGGATGAGGGCGTGCTGGTGAAGACCGGACCTGATGTGCTGGTATCCGTGCGCCGCGCGATGGCTGGGCGGGACCTGGGGCGGCTGCGGGCAGCGGTGGAGCAAGAATTTCTCGACCTGGATGAGGATGAGCGCAACGCCCGCTCCGTGATGGCGAAATTAGAAACCGGATTCCTGCGGCGTTTTGCCAACTTCAAGCATGCGTGAGAAGCCTCCAGCAACAGACGCCAAGAGCGAACCCACGCTGGCCGAGCAGGTCGGTGCGCAGGCAACGCGCAAGCTCAAGGCACGGCGTCATGCCATCTCTCCCGTGTGGTTTGGCCTGGGCATGATGGGACTCGTGGGCTGGTCGGTGGTGGTGCCGACCCTGCTCGGGGCAGCGCTTGGCATGTGGCTGGACAAGCATCATCCCGGCATGCATTCGTGGACGCTGGCGCTGCTGGTGGCAGGCTTGGTGCTCGGCTGCGTGAATGCCTGGCACTGGATCGACAAGGAGGACAAGGCCATGGGTGAGGAACAAAAAAAGCGGGAGGAAGAAAGCGATGATGAATGACCCGCTCTCCCTGCTGCTGAGTTTTGTCGCGGGCCTGCTTTTCGGCGTGGTCTTTTATGGCGGCCTCTGGTGGACGATCCGCAAAGGCCTCAGCTCGCGACGGCCAGCGCTGCTGTTTCTCGGCAGCGCGGTGCTGCGCATGAGCGTGGTCATGGCAGGTTTCTATTTCGTCTCAAACGGACTGTGGCAGCACCTGCTGGCCTGCCTGATGGGATTCATCATCGCGCGTCTGGCTGTGACCTGGCTGACACGCAGCAAACAAAAGGAGGATCGTCATGCGTCTGAGTCCTGATGAAATGATTTTCTGGCAGCACGGCTGGTTCAAGCTCAACGGCACCATTGTTTTCACCTGGGGAATCATGCTGCTGCTGGCGGTGGGGGCGAAGCTCATCACGCGTAACCTCACCACGGAGCATCAGCGTTCGCGCTGGCAAAACCTGCTGGAGATCATCGTGACGGCGATGCAGCAGCAGATCAAGGACGTGGGGCTGCGGCAGCCGGAGAAGTTCATTGGCTTTCTCGGCACCTTGTTCCTGTTCGTAGCCGCTGCCGCTCTGTGTACGGTCATTCCCGGCTATGAGCCGCCCACAGGTTCGCTGTCCACCACCGCTGCACTGGCGCTGTGCGTGCTGATTGCGGTGCCGATGTTTGGCATCGCAGATCAAGGGGTGGGCGGCTACCTCAAATCGTATCTGGAGCCCACCGTCATCATGCTGCCGTTCAATCTCATCAGCGAGGTGTCGCGCACGCTGGCGCTCGCTGTCCGTTTGTTTGGCAACATGATGAGCGGAGCAATGATCCTGGCCATCCTGCTGACGATCACGCCCTTCCTCTTTCCCATTCTGATGATCCTGCTGGGCCTGCTCACGGGCATGGTGCAGGCCTACATCTTCAGCATTCTCGCCGCCGTGTACATCGCCGCAGCCATGAGCACGCACGAACCCAAAGCACCCGTTAAAACCTAACCACCAAAATACTATGGATGACACCACACTCGTAGCCATCGCCTCGATTATCACGGCGGGGCTCACCACCAGCTTCGGCTGCATGGGCCCGGCCTTTGCCGAAGGCAAAGCAGTCGCCACGGCGCTCACCTCGCTGGCTCAGCAGCCTGACGCCTCCTCCACGATCACGCGCACCTTGTTCGTCGGTCTTGCCATGATCGAGTCCACGGCCATCTACTGCTTTGTGGTCTCAATGATCCTGATCTTCGCCAATCCGTTCTGGAATCATTTCATCACGCAAACCGTCGCCAAGTAACCTCATGCTCATTGACTGGTTCACCGTTGGCGCGCAGGCGCTGAACTTCCTCATCCTGGTGTGGCTGATGAAGCGCTATCTTTATCAGCCTGTGCTCCAGGCGATCGACGCGAGGGAGCAGCGCATCGCCGCGCAGATCGCTGATGCCGCAGCGCGGGAAGCGACGGCCACGCAGGAGAAGGAGGAGTTCAAGCGCAAGAACACGGAGTTTGACAAGCAGCGTGCAGACATGCTGAGCAAAGCAACCGATGAAGTGAAGACGGAACGCCAGCGATTGATCGAGGAGGCGCGCAAGGCAGCTGATGCGCTCAGCTCCAAGCGCGACGAACTGCTGTGTAGCGACGCTAAAAACCTCCATGAATCGATTGTCCGCCGGACGCAGGCGGAGGTATTTGCCATTGCGAGAAAGACCCTGACGGATCTGGCTGGAGTAAGCCTGGAAGAGCGTATGATAGCGGTGTTTGCCAGCCGCTTACAGGCGCTGGATGCTGCCGCCCGTGGCAGGCTGGCCGAAGCCTTGAAACAGTCGGCGGAGCCCGCGCTCATTCGCAGCGCGTTCGAACTGCCACCGGCACAGCGTGCGGTGCTGCAGCAGGCTATTAACGTCATCTTCTCAGCCGACATTCATCTGCGGTTTGAAACAGCCCCTGCGATCGTCAGTGGCATCGAGCTCAGTGCCGGTGGGCAGAAAGCCACGTGGAGCATTGCCGACTATCTCGCCAGTCTTGAGCAGGGCGTAGATGAACTGCTGGCAAAGCCTGTGGCACCAGTCAAAGCACCCGACGCGATCCCGGCATGAATGCAGCGCCTGAAGCATTGAGCGGCGCGTTTGACCGCCTGTTCACCAGCCTGAGTCAGGTGCGTGAGTCACTGGCTCCGCAGCTCACGCTCCATGAGGTGGGCACCATCACCAATGTCGCCACGGGCATCGTCAAAGTGTCCGGCCTTCCCGGCGCAGGGTTTGACGAATTGCTTGAGTTTCCTGGCGGCGTCTCCGGCATTGCTTTCAACCTGGATGAAGATGAAATCGGCGTGGTGCTGCTCGGCGACTATGCGCATCTCCAGGCGGGCGATGAAGTGCGGCGCACTGGGCGTGTCATGGATGTGGCCGTGGGCGAGGGCCTGCTCGGGCGTGTCATTGATCCGCTCGGGCGGCCTTTGGATGGCCTCGGTGCGGTGGCCACCAGCGCACGCCTGCCCGTCGAACGGCCCGCCGTACCCATCATGGAGCGCTCACCCGTCACCGTTCCGCTGCAGACCGGGCTCAAGGTGGTCGATGCGCTCATTCCCATCGGCCGCGGTCAGCGTGAGCTTATCATGGGAGACCGTCAGACCGGCAAGACGGCCATCGCGCTCGATACCATCCTCAACCAGCGTGGCAAAGATGTGCTGTGCGTTTATTGCGCCATCGGGCAGCGTGCGTCTGCTGTCGCAAAAGGCATTGCCATTCTGCGTGAGAAGGGGGCACTGGAATACACCGTCGTCGTGGTGGCGGAGGGCAATGATCCCTCGGGACTTACCTTCATAGCGCCTTACGCCGCCACGAGCATCGCTGAATATTTCATGGAGCAGGGGCGTGATGTGCTGATCGTCTATGACGACCTCACGCAGCATGCCCGCGCTTACCGTGAGCTCTCGCTGCTGCTGCGCCGGCCGCCGGGACGTGAGGCCTTTCCCGGTGACATCTTCTACATCCACTCGCGTCTGCTGGAACGCGCCACCCATCTGTGCGAAGAGCGGGGCGGTGGTTCGCTCACCGCACTGCCCATCATCGAGACCGAGGCGCAAAACATCTCCGCCTACATTCCGACCAATCTGATCTCCATCACGGACGGGCAGATTTACCTCTCGCCCTCGTTGTTTGAGCTTGGCGTGCTGCCTGCGGTCGATGTCGGCAAATCCGTGTCGCGTGTCGGCGGCAAAGCCCAGCGCGCCACCTACCGTGCCGTGGCGGGGGATCTGAAGCTCGCCTACGCGCAGTTTGAAGAGCTCGAAACCTTCGCCCGCTTTGGTGCCCGGCTAGACGCGGATACACGCAAGACCATCGATCATGGCCAGCGCATCCGCGCTTGTCTGAAGCAGGCCGAGAGTGCGCCCGTGCCGGTTCCTGCACAAATCGCCGTCCTGCTGGCTCTCACTGCCGGACTCTTTGACCCGGTGGCACTGGAAAAAATGACCGAGGCCCAGCTCGCGGTACAGGCCGCCGCCGCCAATATTCCGGCCGAGATCACCGCGCTGTTCGAATCCGACAAAAAGCTTCGCGATGAAGACCGAGAAACCATCATCGGCATCGCACGTCAGGCGCTGGGGACGTTCCTGCCCGAGGAGAAACCCAAAGCAGACAACAAAGCATGAGCGACACCATCGCCAGCCTGCAGCGGCAAATCAGCAGCGCGGGTGATCTTCAGTCTGTGGTACGCACGATGAAGGCGCTGGCCGCGTCGAGCATCGGCCAGTACGAGCAATCGGTGCATGCGCTGGCAGACTATTGGCGCACCGTCGAGCTAGGGCTGAGCGTCTGTCTGCGCCAAGGCGAGCGTGCCCCGGCACCCAGGCAGACAGACAGCGGCGCTGTGATCGGTGCCATCGTGTTTGGTTCAGATCAGGGACTCGTCGGCCAGTTCAATGATGTCATTGCCGACTATGCGATCAAGACGCTCTCAGCACTGCCCGGCAAGCCGCAGGTCTGGGCTGTGGGTGAACGCGTCCATGCCCGCCTTGCGGATGCGGGCCTCACCATGGCGGGCCGTTTCGCCGTGCCCAACTCCGTCAAGGCCATCACACCGCTCGTCGCTCAGATTCAGATCCAGAGTGAAGCACAGCGCGCCAAGGACGGCTGTGAGCAGGTGTACATCTTCCACAATCATCCGCAAAGCGGCTCGCTCTACGAGCCCGTGAGCCAGCGACTGCTGCCGCTCGATGAGATCTGGCAGAAGGAGCTGACGAAGGTGCCCTGGCCTACGAAGATCCTGCCGGAAGTCCTCAACGAACTTCCGGCCACGCTGCGTTCCCTCATCCGCGAATACCTCTTCATCTCGCTCTTTCGCGCCTGCGCCGAATCTCTCGCCAGTGAAAACGCCAGCCGTCTTGCAGCGATGCAGCGCGCCGAAAAGAACATTGATGACCTGCTGGAGCACCTCCACGGCAATTTTCACCGCCTGCGCCAGAGTTCCATTGATGAGGAGCTGTTTGACGTGGTCTCGGGCTATGAAGCTTTGGCCAAGGAGGGCCGCAACGGCCATGCCGTCGCTGCGGCATGACCTGCTTTAGCTCGCGCCAATACCGCGGATCACGGCAGGTAACGTCTGCGCGAGGATTTGCAGATCGAGCCAGAAGGACCAGTTGTCGATGTACTTGAGATCCAGAGCGACCCATTCCTCGAAGTTCTTGATGCCATTGCGGCCGGTGACCTGCCACAGGCACGTGAGACCGGGTTTGACGCTGAGACGACGGCGCTGCGCATGCTTTTCGATGCGCTGAATCTCATAGACGGGCAGGGGACGCGGGCCTACGAGGCTCATTTCGCCAAACAGCACGTTGATGAGCTGGGGCAGTTCATCGATGCTGGTGCGGCGCAGCCAGCGGCCAAAGGCAAAGATGCGCGGGTCGTTGGTGATCTTGAAGACCGGACCGTCCATCTCGTTGTGTGTCTCCAATGCCTGGCGCTGTGATTCTGCGCCCTGGTGCATGGTGCGGAACTTCCACATGATGAAGGGTTTGCCGTAGTGCCCGGCGCGTTCCTGCTTGAAGAAAACCGGGCCACGTGAATTGAAACGAATGCCAATGATGGCCACGAGCCACAGTGGCAGGGAAAGCAGCAGAAGGATGAGCGCTCCTACACGGTCCACGATGCTTTTGAAGAGCAACTCCCAGGAGTCCTGCGGTGTGGAGTGAAACACCAGCATCAAGCGTCCGCCGAGCACGTCGAATGTAGGACGGGCGATGGCGGTCTGGAAGAAATCGGCGGCGATCCAGGCCTCCACTCCTTCGGTTTCGCACGCCTGCACCGCTTCTTCGATCTTGCTGAAATGCACATGCTGCGCGGCAAACAGCACGCGCTTGATGGAATGCTCATGCAGCGCTGCGACGAGATCGGCAATCGGTTGCTGCGTGATGTCGATCTGCCCCACGACCTCGATCTCGGCGCGCTGTTCGGCAGTCATGTTGCCATGGAATACCTCAAGATCGGCCTCTGCGCCAGCGATGAGGACACGCTCACGGCCTTTGCCGGAAGCCATCTGCCGCCGCAGGATCTCGCGCTGCCAGGACTCCCGCAGTAGCAGCGACAAAGCACCCAGAGCCACGGAGAACACCACCACGGCACGGCTTTCGACCGACCATTTGAAGAACACCATGCAGAAGGCGATGCCCATGCCGATGATGACCAGCGCCTCCGCCAACTGGCGGATCGAGCGCCCCGGCGTCTTGTTGTAGATGTTCGAGTAGAAGCCGCGTGCCTCCAGAACGATGGGCGTGAACGGAGCCACCACCGCCACCACCCAGTAAAACTTGTCCATCGTGGGAATCTCCACCGCATCAGGAAAGAACACCGGTACGAGGTCTGCCCGCAGGAAGTGCCCGAACCACAGGCAGAACGCCAGGAGCGCGCTGTCGAGCAGTTCAGTAAGCTGCAAATTGATTTCTTGCTTCCGGCCCAGCATAATGACGTGTAAGATACTAAACTTTTTTACATTTATTAAAATTATACTCCGCCTAGCCAATGGCTCAACTTGTTTCCTCTAAAAACCTGCTTTTCTCATCCCGCCCTCTGGCAGTCGGAGTGGTGGCCGATGCCGCTGCCCTGGAGCACTTCACTTCGCTCGACGCCGCTGCACGCGCGAACCTGTGTGATGTGGCGGAACTGCGCCTGGACCAGTTGCAGATCCCTGCGGCGGAACTGCGTGCCAAGCTGGCAGGCAATACGCTGCCGCTGCTCCTCACGGCACGGCATCCAGCGGAAGGCGGGCTAGGACCAGAAGACCCTGTTGCCCGCGCGGCGATGATCGAGCCCCTGCTGGATCTCGCCACGCTGATCGACCTGGAACTGCGCAGCGCAGCGCAGATGCAGGGCATCGTCCAGAAAGCGCGTGCCGTAGGCGTGCCGGTGGTCGGCTCGTTCCATGATTTTCAGGCCACCCCAGCGGACGAGGTGCTGCGCGGGGCGGTGAATTTCGCCCAGCAGGCGGGGTTGGATGCGGTCAAGATCGCCACCTACCTGAACACGCAGGATGATTTGGCGCGTCTCATGAAGCTGGCTGGGGAGACCCATCGGCTGCGTCTTTCCGTCATGGGCATGGGGCCATGGGGGCGTGTTTCACGTCTGGTGCTGGCTAAATGTGGCAGCCTGCTGAATTACGGCTTTATTGGTGCTTCGAATGCTCCCGGGCAGTGGCCCGTCGCCCGCTTGAAAGAACTCCTTGCTGAACTTTGAAATGATCCTCCGCTGTCAGTCTCACCTCTTCCGCCGCATTGTGCTGGCCGGTCTCCTGTGCATTTCCATCCCAGGCTGCGACGACCCCAAACGTCAGCAGGAACTGCAGTGGCGGGAGGAGGAGGTGGAAGCGAAGGCTGCCGCTATTGCCAAACGCGAGAATGATTTTGCTGCCGAGAAGCAGATGATCACTCAGGCCAAAGCGGACATCGCCGCGCGTGAAGTAGCCGTCGAACAGCTCAAGAAGAAGCTGGAGACGCAGCTTGCCGAGGAGATCGAAAAGACCAAGAAGGTGCGTCGTGAGATCGAAATCAAAAATCTCCGGGGTTCCATTCCGCAGATTAGCGCTGGGCGCTGCATTGTCATTGATCCGATGAACGACGATGTATTGTTTGAAAAGAATCCCGACCAGCGCGGTGCCATCGCCAGCACCACGAAAATCATGACCGGCTTGCTCGTGGTCGAAGAAGGAGATCTCGACAAAGTGGTCACCATTGAGCTGGCGGACACGCAGTGCGCCCCGGTGCGGATCGGCCTCAGGGTCGGGGAGCAATACACCCGCCGCCAGCTTCTCAGCGCGATGCTGGTGAAAAGCTCCAACGACATCGCGCAGGCGCTTGCACGGGACAATGCCGGCAGCGTAGCCGCCTTTGCAGCGAAGATGGATGCGCGTGCCCAGTCGCTCGGGCTGAAGAATACGCACTTCATCAACCCGCATGGCCTGCCGCCCCTCACCGAGGACAGTCCCTACTGCACGGCGCGTGACCTAGCCGTCATTGCCAAGACGGCAGACAAGCTGCCCGACATCCGTGGCATTGTGAAGCTGCAGAGCTTCAAGTTCATCAAGCCTGACGGCAAATCCATTGATCTGGCCAACACCAACCGCGTGCTGCACACCGCCAGCTACTGCGATGGCATGAAGACCGGCTACACCGAAGCCGCTGGCTACTGCCTCGTGGCTACCGGCGAACGCAACGGCCGTCGCCGCATTGTGGTCATCCTCAACGATAGCCACGAAGGCGTTTGGCGCGACGCACAGGCCCTGCTGGATTGGGCGCTGAAGGCGTGAAATAACAATGACGGCTTGCCTGTTTCATGGCTTCCCGGCATCATCGCCGACTCGCCACCATGAAACTCCCTGCCCTACTGCTCGCCTCCCTCTGCCTTGCCGCCGCCAGCTTTGCTGACACGGCAAAGAACCTCGCCATTGATCCCAAGCCGCGTGAAGGTGGTTGGTTGAAGCGCCACGAGAGCTTCAACGAAATCTCCAAGAAGGGCGAGGCACAGCTCGTGTTTCTAGGGGACTCGATCACCCAAGGCTGGGAAGGCAATGGTAAGGAAGTCTGGGCCAAAACCTGGGCACCCTACAAGGCGGCAAATTTTGGCATCGGCGGGGACCGCACGGAGCACGTCATCTGGCGTCTGCAACACGGCAACTTTGACGGCATCAAACCGAAGCTCGTGGTACTCATGATCGGCACCAACAATACCGGTCATTCGGGCCGCCCCGTCGCCGAGCATGGCGGTGTGGTTTATACCAGCAGCGCGAAGCAGACCGCCGAGGGCGTGAAGATGATCCTCGACATCTTGGGCAAAAAACAGCCGCAGGCGAAGGTGTTGCTGCTGGGCATCTTCCCACGCGGTGCCACCAAGGAGGATGCGATGCGCAAACAGAACATCGCCACGAACAATCTCATCTCCGGCTTCGCAGACGGCAAACGCATCTACTTCATGGACATCGGTAACACCTTCCTAAAGCCCGACGGCACCCTGCCGAAGGAAATCATGCCCGACCTGCTCCACCTCAATCCGACCGGCTACCAGATGTGGGCCAATGCCATCGAGGACAAGGTCAAGGAACTCATGAAATAGCCCGGAGGAGGGATGCTGGCCCCACCTTTTATTGACCCAACTTTCAGCGCTATTCCTGCGCCGCACTGCCGTTATTTGCCAACCATGAAACTCGTTATCACCTCTCTACTTCTCGTCGCGACAGCTTCGTTCGCGCAACTGGCCGATCATGCGACGCCAGCGGACAAGGTCAAGATCGCCAAAGGCTTCAAAGTGGAGCTGCTGTATTCGGTGCCCAAGGAGCAAGAAGGTTCCTGGGTGTCCATGACCCAGGACGATAAAGGCCGCCTGATCTGCAGCGACCAATACGGCGCACTCTACCGCATCACCCCACCGGCGCTGGATGGCAGCCCCGGTGAGACGAAGGTGGAAAAGCTCAGCATCGACTTCGGTCACTGCCAGGGGCTGCTATTTCACAATGGCATGCTCTACGGCGTGGTGAATGATGAAGTGTATCAGGGCCGCGGCCTCTACCGCTGCAAGGATACCAACGGCGATGATCAATTCGATACCGTGGAATTGCTGCGCGTCTTTCCCGGCAAGGCGGGCGAGCATGGACCGCATGGCATTATCCTCGGCGCGGACGGCAAGAGCCTCTATATCCAGGATGGCAACCAACTGGAGGAGCCGAACTGCGAGTCGAGCCTCGTGCCACGCAACTGGGCTGAAGACCAGCTTTTCCCCATGCTACTGGGCCGTGGCTTCATGCGCGACAAACTGGCGCCCGGTGGCTGGCTGGCGAAGACCGATCTCGATGGCAAAAAGTGGGAACTCATCACCATCGGCACGCGCAACACCTATGACATCGCCATGAACCGCAAGGGCGACATCTTCGGCTTTGACGCCGACATGGAGTGGGACACCGGCATGCCCTGGTACCGCCCCACCCGCGTGTGCTTCATGCAGAGCGGCGGCGATTTCGGCTGGCGCACCTGTAGCAAGAAATTCCCCGTGCGCTGGGAGGACAGCCTGCCACCCGTGGTGGACATCGGCCCCGGCTCGCCCACCGGCGTGGCCTTTGGTTATGGCGCCAAGTTCCCCGCCAAGTATCAAGATGCGCTCTTCATCTGTGACTGGAGCTACGGCAAAATGTATGCCGTGCATCTCAGCGAAAACGGCGCGGGTTATACCGGCGTAGCCGAAGAGTTCATGAGCGGCTCGCCACTTCCACTGACTGACATTGAAGTCTCCAAGAAGGATGGCGCGATGTATGTAAGCGTCGGTGGCCGCAAGGTGCAGTCGGGGCTTTATCGCGTGACTTATGTGGGTGGTGAAAGCACCGAAGGCACCAAGCTGTCCACGCTGCAAGTCGATGCCAAGATGGGGCTGCGAGCGGGCTGTGAGGCCTTTCATGGCAAACAAGATCCCAAGGCCATTGACTACTGCTGGGAACTGCTTGGTGATAGCGACCGTAATGTGCGCTTCGCCGCGCGCATCGCCATTGAGCACCAGCCCATCGCCTCCTGGAAGGACAAGGCGCTCAAGGAGACCCATCCTCGCATCGCCCTCTCTGCCCTGATGGCCCTCAGCCGCAGTAGCGGCGGCGACAAAACCCTCCAGCAGCCCATTCTTGCCGCGCTGAACAAGATCGACCTCAAGGCGCTCAAAGGCATCGACCGCGTCACGCTGATCCGCGATTACGCACTCGCTTTCACACGCATGGGAGAGCCGGATGCCGCGACGAAGGAGTCGCTGATCAAGCAACTTGCGCCATTGTTCCCGACGAACGATCCGGCCTTAAATCGTGACCTGTGCGAGCTGCTCGTCTATCTGGGAGACTCCAGTGTCGTCGCCAAGGCCGAACCCTTTGTGAATGGCTCTCCAACTCAGGAGGAGCAGATCGATTACGCCCGTATTCTGCGTTTTGCGAAGGCTGGCTGGACCAAAGAACTGCGTGCCGACTACTTCCGCTGGTTCCTGCGCGCTGCGAATTACAAGGGCGGTGCTTCGTTTGACCTCTTCGTGGGGGAGATCAAGCAGAATGCCCTCTCCACCATGACGGAGGAGGAAAAGCTGGCCATCAAGGACGTGCTGGACGCCAAGCCGGAAATCAAGGCTCCTTCATTCACGGCGCAGCCGCTGATGTTCGTCAAAGCCTGGACTTTGGCTGAGCTGAGCAAGTCGCTCGGCGTCGGCCTGGAGGGCAATCGCAACTTCCAAAACGGACGCAACATGTTTGGTGCCGTCACCTGCTTCGCCTGCCACCGCTTCAACAACGAAGGCGGTGCTATCGGCCCGGACCTGACCAGTGTGGCGGGCAAGTACAGTCCGCGTGATCTGCTGGAGCACATTCTGGAGCCGAGCAAGGAGATCAGCGATCAGTATGGCAGCACAGTCTTCACGCTCAAGGATGGCAGCACGGTGGTGGGTCGTATCGCTAACATGAAGGAGAACATCATGATGGTTTGCACCAACATGATGGACCCCAATAACTTCACCAATGTCGATGCGCGCAAGGTGGTGAAAACAGAGGAAAGCAAGATCAGCATGATGCCGCCCGGCCTGCTCTTTATGCTCAAGGAGGACGACATCCTCGATCTTATGGCCTACCTCCTGAGCAAGGGCAATCCAGACGATCCCATGTTCGTGAAGTAACTTTCCACTTCAGCATCCGCTGCCAAAACAAAGGCCCCAGTTCTTTCGAACTGGGGCCTTCTTGTTGATTACGGTTGCAACCGTAACCTGGAACTTACTTGGCCTTCTTGTCTGCGGCGGGGGCGGCGGACTTCTGCTTGGCCCAGCGCTTGCGCTGAGCATCAGCGATCTTTTTGCGAGCTGCGGCAGACATCACGCGCTTCTTTTTGCCGGGCTTGCCTTCAGCAGCGGGGGCTGCGGAAACAGAACCGCCGAGCAGTTGTGCCAGCTCCGATTGCATGGCTTCGATTTTTTCTTGAAGGGCGGCGGCGCGGCGCAGTTGGGATGAGGATAGGGTCATTGTTGGTTTATTTGGGATTACAATGCCTTGTTTATGAAAGACCTAGAACAAAGTCAAGCACATAACTTACGCTGCCTGCCGGGTTTGGCGGCGCAAATTTTATTCTGTAAAAGTGGCGATCAGGTTTGGGATGGTTCAGCGGAGTTCATGTTGAGGTAAATTTTGCCGGTGCTCCACTCATCGCTTTGCTCGCAGAGCAGGGCGGAGACGAGGCGCAGGAGGG
>CAINGK010000071.1 GCA_903848465.1 uncultured Verrucomicrobiota bacterium | reverse complement strand
TCACGCCGTTGCCGCGGTGTATGCACCTGCCCTCCGCGCGCTGTCTTCGAGTGAGTCGATATCGTGTTCATTGCCGTAGCTGGTCTGCCACGAGGTCGATGATGCAACCGGTCTCAATAGGCACTTGCTGTGCCGCTTACAATCTTTCTACCTTTTTATTCTGGGTCATGGCCATGCCCGCTTGCGTCATTTGAGCTTCGGCCTTCATTCGTCATTCGTTCATTCTACATTCGTCATTCCCTCCCATGCACCCTCCCGGCCTCGACAACCTCCTCACTTGCCTGCGCTTTCCTTCCGTTTCCACCGACTCCACCCGGCGTGCCGATGTACGGGCCTGCGCTGAATGGCTGCTGGGCAAGGTGCGTGAAATGGGACTGACGGGCGATCTTCACGACACGCCGGGGCACCCGGTGCTGGTGGCCAAAAATAAGCACATCGCCGGACGGCGCACGGTGCTGCTGTATGCGCATTACGACGTGCAGCCAGCGGAGCCGCTGGGGGAGTGGAAGTCACCCGCCTTTGAGCCGACGATTCGTGATGGCCGCATCTTTTGCCGAGGAGCCACGGACAACAAAGGTCAGCTCATGGCGCACCTGCAGGGCCTGGCTGAAACGCTGGCGCAGCATGCCGATCTGCCGGTGAATCTGACGCTGCTGTTTGAGGGCGAAGAGGAAATCGGCAGCCCGAATTTGAAGCCCTTTTTGGAGCAGCATCGGGAGATGCTGAAGTGCGATGTGGTGGCCATCTCGGACACCGGCATGGTAGCTCCTGGTGTGGGCACGTTTACATACGGACTGCGTGGCATCGCCTGCATGGAGGCGAAGATTCATGGCCCGGCGATTGATCTGCACAGCGGCATCTTCGGCGGAGCCATCGCCAATCCCGTCACCGCCATCGCACGCCTGACGGCGACGCTGCACGATGCTGAAGGACGCGTGATGATTGACGGCTTCTATGACGGCGTGCGCCCCGTGGCCGACTGGGAGCGCACGGCCTGGGCGGAACTCGGAGACGGCGATGCTGAGATCCTCGAACTCACCGGCTCTCCCGCTTTGTTTGGCGAGCCCGGCTACACCGAGCGCGAGCGCCGCTGGGCACGCCCTACGGCGGAAGTGAACGGTATCGGCGGTGGTTATCAGGGGGAAGGCTCCAAGACGGTGATCGCGCGTGAAGCCTTTGTGAAGCTCTCCTTCCGCCTCGTGCCAGACCAGCATCCTGACGTGGTGCTTGAGCGTGCCGCTGCACATCTGCGCGCTCATTTGCCCAAGGGCGTGCGGCTGGAGATCAAACCCGGCCACACCGGCATGCCTTACCTGATGGACCCCCATTCCGCACTCGGCACCGCCGCGCAGCGCGCACTGAAAAAGGTGTTTGGCGACAAGACCGCCCTCATTCGTGAAGGCGGCAGCATCCCCATCGTGCAGGCGTTTAAAGACGTACTCAATGCCGACACGCTGCTCCTCGGACTCGCGCTACCAGACTGCCAGGCGCATGCGCCGAATGAGAACTTCCCCATCGAGAATTTCGTGGCCGGTGTGCGCTTGAATCAAGCGCTGCTCACGGAGTTGGCATAATTTTTCGGCAAACTTTGCAACCAATCTAGCGCGGGCCTGTTTGAGCCGTCGTGCTTCGCTAACCAATTCCACGCACGATATGAAACTCAAAAAAACATTCCTTTACGGGTTCAGCATCCTGAGCCTGACCTGCCTCTCCAGCGCTCAAGACGCCCCCAAAGGCCCGCCGCCTGAGGGTGCCCCTCCCGGCGGCCCACCTCCTGCAGGTCCCCAAGGTGGGCCTCCTCCTGGTGGTGATCCTGCGGAACGCATCGCCGCATTTGTCAAACGCGCCGACACGAATGGCGATGGCAAGATCAGCAAGGAAGAATTCACCGCGATGGGCCAGAAGGAGAGCGAAGAGCGCTTCAGCCGCATGGATGCCAATGGTGACGGAGTCGTCGATCAGGACGAAATCGGCAAGATGGTGCAAATGATGGGCCGCGGTGGTCAGGGTGGGCAGGGCATGCGCCCTCCAGGTGGCGAAGGCGGCGGCTTCCGCCGTCCACCAGGTGCCGAAGGTGGTTCCCCCGGTCAGGGCATGCGCCCTGGTGGTGAAGGCGGCCAGCGCGGCGGTGGCATGTTTGGCGACCCCAAAGAAACCTTCAAACGCTTGGACGCCGACGGCAATGGCTCCATCTCTGAAGATGAATACATCAAGGGCATCGAAAAAATGCGCGAGTCCTTCCGTGGGCGCGGTGGCCAGGGCAGACCTGGCGCAGGTGGTGCCCCTGGTGGCGAAGGCGGCTTCCGCCGTCCGCCGGCCGAAGGTGATGCCCCCAAGGCTCCTGAAGCGACTCCCGCCACTCCGGCTCCGACTCCTGACAAGCCGAAGGAAGAAGCGAAGTAACGCGGTTAGTATTTCAAACCCAGCGCGGGATGGCCGAGAGGCCATCCCGTTTTTTCTGCCACGCAGAACCCAAGTGCGATGGGCACTCCCATCGTACTTGGGTGTGGCGACAGCCCGCCCGTCTATCAGCGTACGGCAGACACAGTGGCGTAAGAACGTCCTCGCAGTCGGGCGGTTTGGCGGAGAGCGCGATGATGCATCAGAAAGCACCGCGCGCCAAACACACCCAACCTACGACAAGGCCGCACTCCTCAGGCTGTCATACTGAGTGATGAGCTTTTAAAGGTTTGTGCTGCGCCGCAGTATCGTTACTTCAGCCCCATCACCTGCTTCAAATAACCAATGCTCTGCCGCGCAATCGTGGGCGCATCAGGGGTGTAGTCGAACACTTCGACCGAAAGGTAGCCATCGTACTTCGTTTCCCGCAGTGCGGCAATGATCGGCTCATATTTCACCTCGCCCTGGCCGGGACCGCGCAGGTTGGGGTCGTTGGTGTGAAAGTGAACGGTCCACTCCTTGCTGTCGCGGATGATGTCCGGGATGGACTTGGACTCATCGCTCATGGCCTTCACATCGAGGTGCAGTTTGCAGGAGGGGTGGTCCACCAGCTTGCAGAGGCGGATGGTTTCTTCGGCGGTGTTGAGGAAGTTGGTTTCCTTGCGGCCCAGCGGCTCCATGGCGATGACCACGCCGTACTTGCCGCATTCTTCGGCCACTTCGCGCACGCAGTCGGCGGCGCGTTTGAAGGCGTCTTCATAGTTCCATTCCGGCAGCAGATTGCGCGCCTTGGGGCTGCCCCAGACCATGATGCGGCCGCCAGTCGCGCCGCAGAACTGGGCCAGGTGGCGGCCAAATTTCGCGGTTTCCTTGCGCTGGAGCGCATCGGGCGTGGTGATGTGAAACCACGTCGGCTTCGTCAGCAGCCAGTGCAGCCCCAGGATTTCCAGGCCGAAGGATTTGGCTTTAGCGCACAGCGTCAGCGCCTCTT
Organism: uncultured Verrucomicrobiota bacterium; assembly: GCA_903848465.1. GTDB lineage: Bacteria > Verrucomicrobiota > Verrucomicrobiia > Verrucomicrobiales > Verrucomicrobiaceae > Prosthecobacter. The sequence goes on along the minus strand of CAINGK010000071.1, from coordinate 16,847 downwards.
CCACGGTGAGTTCGCGCGGGTCTTCCTTCAGCGTGAAGGGGGCCAGCTCAATAGCGTGATAGCCCGCCGCTGCGGCATCCTCACACATTTTTTCGAAGGTCCAGTTCTGGTAGGTCTCGTTGCAAATCGCGAATCGCATAGGTGGGCAGGGTGCGCGGCTGCCCCGGTACGTCAACTGGCCTTGCAATCAGGGGGGCTGGATGTGCTATATTTCCCGATGCCAGCCACCCGCCTTACCCTCCTCCTGTTCGCGTTCGCCGCCTCCGTGCATGCCGAACTCACGCTCGACGTGCCTGCGATTGAACTCAAACCGAAGCCGGAGGACGAGGAGGTGGAGACCACCTTCAAGTTCCGCAACAAGGGCGACAAGACGGTCAAAATCCTCGGTCTCGAAAGCGCCTGCAGTTGCCTGAGCGCCACGCTGGACAAGGCGGAATACGCGCCCGGTGAGGTCGGCACAGGACACGCCTCGTTCAAGGTTTCCACCTTCGTCGGGCGGCACGAAAAGTTCGTCACCGTCAACACCGACAACCCGAAGCAGCCCGACTGGCAGATCAATTTCATCCTCGATGTGCCCGCCGTCGTGGACATCATGCCCAAGAACCTCCAGTGGTGGATCGGCGATGATACGAAGGCCAAGGCCTGCCTCGTCAAATTCACCGGAGACGAGCCGATGAAGATCCTCAAGATCACGCCCACCCGCCAAAATGTGGAGTTCGACTGGAAGGAGATCAAGGAAGGGCGGGAGTATCTCATCACGGTGAAGCCCAAGAGCACCGCAGACATCACCATGGGCGCGCTCAAGATCGAAACCAACAGCTCCATCGCGAAATACCGCTACCAGCTCGCCTTCTTCAGCATCACCAATAAGCCGGAGCCGCAACCTGCCGCCGCCACCGCTGCGACCAAGCCCTGATCTGGCCGCTCTATGCTTTCCGCGCTGCGTCAGGCCACCTTCCTCGTCCTCCTTGCCGCCTCGGCAGCCTGGGCCACCCACCTCTGGCACCCGCGTGCCCCGGCGCTGTATCTAGTGCAGGAGCCACTGCGGAATGACGAAGTCTCCATGCAGGTCATTCAGGAGCGCTGGCAGGGCAAAGTGCTGTGGATCGATGCCCGCATCCAGGAGCAGTATGACGCCGAGCACATTCCGGGCGCGGTCTTGCTGAACGAGCAGCATTTTGAAGACCAGCTCTTTGTGCTTCTCGACACCCTGCAGAGCAACACCAAGCCCATCATCCTCTACTGCAACGCCGCGAAATGCGATGCCAGTCGCAAGATCCTCGAACGCCTCAAGATGACCCTGCCCATCGAGAACGCCTTTGTGCTCAAAGGCGGCTGGAATGCTTGGAAGCAGGCTGCAAAGAACGAATAGGATGGACGAGCCGAGGCGTAAGCTTCAGGCCCAAAGCCTCCAGGAGCGCGGACCTCCGAGTCCGCAGCGGGTGGATCTCGCGCAGGATGAACTTACCCACGCTGCGGTTGGCAAACACGAGCGGGCACGGAAGCTGCGACGTTGAAGGGGAAGTGCGGAGTTGTAGGTGCTTGCTGAGTGCTGCGTCATCAATTCCGCACGCCGAAGACACTTTAGCCTACGCGAACGCGACAGCGTCTTGGAGTGGGGTGGCACAGATGCAAGGCGCAAGCCTGCATCGACGACACCGCTTTCGCGAGGTGAAGTGCGCGCTCAGTCCGCAGCCTGCCGTCCGGCCTGCGAAAGCGGCGTCGCGCCTAGGCTTGCCGCACGCAGTCCAAAGACGCTTCGCGCTCGCGTTTACACTGGGGCCTGAGACGCCTCATTCTGCAATCAACCTGGGTGAACGCCAGCAAACAGGTTGCAAAGCCCCCTGTGAATTGGAATTGAAGCCAGGGGGCATGACTCGGTAGCATGGCGGCCTTATGTCACTTCAAGGACTTCTCATCTGGTCGGCGCTCGGGCTTGTGTCGGGAATCATTGCCAAGCTCATCATGCCTGGCAGGCAGGGCATGAACCCTATCACCACGGTGCTGCTGGGCATCATCGGCAGCATCATCGGCGGCAAGCTCGGCCACCTCATCGGCTGGGGGGTGATGGGGCAGTTCAGCCTCGTTGGTATCGCCACTGCCGTTGGTGGTGCCTTGATCTTCATGTATGCCTGGCGCTTCCTGTTTGGCAAAAAAGGCTGACGCAGTGCTGGTTGCGGCGCAGCTTGCACCCTCGTAATCTTGCGCATGCAAATTCCCCGCCTTCTTCTGCTGGCCTGCCTCTGCGTGCTGGCCGCCACTGGCTCTGCCGCACCCCTGACCGGCCAGTTGGCCCGCGTGGCTGTCACGGATTCAGACATCGAGGACGCACGGCGCTGGCGCGAGTTGCGGCAGTGGATGGATGAAGCCATCCAACAGGGCGCGGCAGGTTTGATTCTCGACATCAACGTCACGCAGAGCAATGCCCAGGCGGCACTGCCGCTGGCGGAGGAAGTCGCCCGGCTGAAGATCAAGACGCAGGCCTATGTGAATACCGCAGCCATCGGCGGCGGCGCGCTGCTGGCGCTGGCCTGCGATGACATCTGGATGGCTCCCGGTTCCCGCATCGGGGCGGCTCCGCCCAAGGTAACGGCAGATGACAAACTCTCGACAAAAGCGCAAGACACGCTGCTGGCCGAGGCGCTGGCGGTCTTGAAGGCCGGGGCGCGTAGCCTGTGCAAGCTGAAGAGCCATCGCCCGGAAATCGGCGAAGCCTTTGTGGATCGTGAGAAGGGCCTCGTGCTCGGCACCCTGAAGCTCGCAGAAAAAGGCGAGCTGCTGCTGCTGGATGCCGACACCGCCGTGCAGCCGGTGGATGGCAAACCGCTGCTAGCGCGTGCAATCGTGGCCGATGTGGAGGAGCTGTCCAAAGCCGCCACGCCAGCAGGGAAGCTGATCACCTTGAACGCTGCCTGGTATGACCAGCGTCAAGTCAAAGTCGCGGCAGCCAAACCAGCTCTCACCGCCCCGAAAAACGAGGCCAAGCCGGAGACGCAAACACCGCCCTTCTCCCACACCCAGAGCTACAAGGGCAAGGTCGTCGTCATCCCCGTGGGGCAGGATGATCTGATCCTCCCCGCGCGCTTTGAGTTCATGAAGCGCACGCTCACCCGCTGCAACAACGACGGCGCAGAGGCAGTGATCTTTGAACTCGACACACCCGGCGGTCTCGCCTGGGACACCATCAGCCTGATGATGAAGGACCTGCAAAGCCTCAAGGCGCGCAGCTTTGCCTTTGTGAACACGCGGGCCATCTCCGCCGGGGCCATGATCGCCATGGCGACGGACACCATCTACATGGCACCCGCCAGTGCCATCGGTGCCTCCACGCCAGTGTCGGGCGATGGCACCCCGCTGGCCCAGGCCGAGCGCGCGAAGAACAACTCCGCCTTCATGGGCATGGCCCGTACGGTGGTGCGCGAGAAGGGACACGATGTCCGCATCATCGAAGGCATGATCGACATGGATCGCGGTCTCAGCATCAACGGCCAGGTGATCATCCCGAAGGGCGAGATCGTCACGCTGGACTCCGAGCAGGCGACGATGCTGATCAATGGCAAAGCGCTGCTGGCCAAGGGCATTGTGAAAACGATCGCGGAAATCAAACAGCTCGAATCCCTCAAAGGCGAAGTCATCACCGCCGAGCCTACCGGCTTCGAAATGATCGCCATCTGGGTCACGCGCTATGCATCCATTTTGATCCTCATCGGCCTCGCGGGCGGGTATCTTGAAATGCAGGCACCGGGCTTTGGCCTGCCTGGTTTCGTTTCAGTCGCGGCCTTTGCGCTGTTCTTCTTTGGGCACTACGTGGCCGGGAGTCTGGCCGGGCAGGAGGCGATGGTCGTCGCGGCGGTGTTCGTCATCGGCATCGTCTTGATCGGCGTGGAATTGCTCGCGGCACCGGGCACCATCGTGCCGGGAGTCTTGGGCTTCATCTGCATCATGGTGGCCCTGGTTTATGCCATGTCCGGCTGGGAGGTGCTGCCACCGAGCGGTGCCAGTGGGAGCGGCTTGAACCTGGCCGTGTATGCCACCGGCTTCCGCAACTTTGCCCTCGGCGTCACGGGGGCAGCGGTAGTCATCACGCTGGTCTGCCTCTGGCTGCCGGACCTGCGCCCCTTCCGCTCGCTCATCCTGCAAACCTCCGTCGGTGGCACCTTGAACGATGCCCCTTCCATGCGAGATGCCATCCGCGCCCAAGCGGGAGACAGCGGCATCGCCCGCAGCGCCCTGCGTCCCTACGGCACCATCGACCTCGGCGGGCGGCTGATCGAAGCCATGGCAGAGGGCGACTACGTGCAAAGCGGCACGCCCGTGCGCGTGCGGGAAATCCGGGGCGAAAAGATCATTGTGGAGGCTGTTTAAATCTCCATTTTTGCGCATGCATTCGTAGGTTTTGATCGTTAATCTTCGCCAACCAACGCATGTCTAAAAATCTCAGCGCTCTCTCTTTCCGCAAAGGTGTCGAAAAAAACGTCTTTGAACGCATGGTCGATGCCGCCGACAAGGCGGGCACCGCTGAGAAGAATGATGTGGTCCATCAAATGGGCCAGGATCACCTCTTTGGCGATGCCATCACCCTCGGTGCCGTTTCATTCTATGACTTCCTGAAAAAGGAAAACGAAGGCAAGAAGGTGTTCGTCTGCAATGGCAGCGCCTGCTTGTGCGCTGGCACGCAGGACAAGCTGCACCACACGCTGGAGACGCATTTCAAACCCGAAGAGATCGGCCACATCTGCTGCCTCGGCCGCTGCCACGAAGGCGGCGCATTGCAGTATCAGGGCAAAAACTACTCCGGCCAGAGTGACGCCGCATTGGCCGAACTCGTGAAGACAGGGCAGGGGGACGCGGAAGATCGCTACGCCGTCGTCTCTCACCTGCAGCCAGCACAACTCACCGCCGAGTTCCCCGGCATCGACGCCTACTACGCACCATTCAAAGCGCTCATCACCGGTGGAGATCGCGATGCCCTGGGCGCGGAGCTGAAGGACAGCGGCCTGCGTGGTCGTGGCGGTGCGGGTTTCCCTCTGCACTTCAAATGGTCGAGCTGCCGTGCCGCCGCAGGCGCGGTGAAGTACATCGTCTGCAATGCCGACGAAGGCGATCCCGGTGCCTACATCGACAAATACCTCATGGAAAAGCAGCCGCACAGCGTCCTGCTCGGCATGATGGTCGCGGGTTGGTTTGCAGGCGCGGAAAACGGCATCCTCTACATCCGCGCGGAATACCCGGATTCCGTCACGATCATCAACCAAGCCATCGCCGACTTGCGCGCTGCGGGCCTGCTGGGGCAGAACATTCTGGGCAGCGGCTTCAACTTCATGCTGAAGTCCATCAAAGGCGCGGGCGCTTACATCTGCGGCGAGGAAACCGCCCTGCTCGCCAGCCTGGAAGGCCAGCGCCCGGAAGTGCGCACGCGCCCGCCGTTCCCCACCATCGAAGGCCTCTTCCGCAAGCCGACCATCGTCAACAACGTCGAGACCTTCGCCAACATCCGCACCATCCTCACGATGGGCGGCAAAGCCTATGCGCAGATCGGCACGCCGCAGTCCACCGGGCCGAAGCTCCTCTCGCTCGACTCCCATTTCGTGAAGCCCGGCATCTATGAGGTCGCCATGGGCACTCCGTTGCAGACCGTTTTCGACCTCGCGGGCGGCTTCAAAAGCCAGATCAAAGCCGTGCAGATCGGCGGCCCGCTCGGCGGCATCGTCCCGCTCTCCCACATCGGCCAGCTCACCGTGGATTTCGAGAGCTTCAAGAAAGCCGGATTCCTCCTCGGCCACGCCGGCGTCGTCAGCATCCCCGAGTCGATGCCGATGATCGAATACATCCAGCACATGTTCCAGTTCACGGCGGATGAAAGCTGCGGCAAATGCTTCCCCTGCCGCCTCGGCAGCACGCGCGGCAAAGAACTCATCGCCAAAGCCCGCGCCGACAGCAGCTACAAGATCGACCGCGAACTCATCACCGACCTCCTCGACACCATGGAGCAGACCTCCCTCTGCGCCCTCGGCGGCGGCGTGCCGCTACCCATCAAGAATGCCCTGGAGCATTTTCAAAGCGAACTGGCCTCATATTTTAAGGATTGATCTCCAATATGACGCTGCTTAGCCAAATTCAATCGGAAGCTGTCGATGGAGGTAGTGATATAGGCACGCTTCTTCGTAGGTGTAGAATTCTTGCTCAGCGTTTGGGCGTTGATGAATTCAAAGCTTGGGTGGTCAATGAGCTCGAAGGCTATCCCGGCGGTTCGGAGCTGCCGACATACCGAGTTATCAGAACCCCGCTGATTATGGGGATTTTTACGGGAACCTTTGGAAGAAGGATTGAGAACGCACAAATTCCTCATTCTTCAATACCTGAGGAAATGCGCGCGTCACTTCTAAACATTAATGTGTCCCAAGGAATTGGATCAATTTCCCAAATGATCGAAGAATCGAATCAGACTATTCGAGTCCCTTGGCCTGCCGATGTGCTTCAATATATCGGACAGGGTGACATCTATGATGGTTACTATTTAGTTCAAGCCGTCAGGAATGTTCCCACGACATCCATTCAAGAACTCTTGGATCAGGTTCGAAATCGTGTATTGAATTTTGCCTTGGAGTTGGAGTCCCTGAACCCAAAAGCCGGAGAGGCAATGACGGATATTAACAAAGGAACTACTGCAAAAGTGAAAACGATATTCAATACCGTTATAAAGGGATCGGTTCAAAACCTGGCACAAGCTTCTGAGTCGTTCAGTCAAAGTTCTCAGATCGGAATTTCAAAAGGTGATTTCGAAGCGCTTAGCGCAAAGTTGAAAGAATGTGGGGTGGAGTCAAAAGACTTGAAGCAGCTAAAGGCGGCCATTTCCGTGGATGAAGTCAGGGGAGAGAAAAAACTCGGTGATAAAGTTTCAGCTTGGCTCGGATCTATGATGGTCAAAGCATCAAGCGGCATTGGGTCCGTTGGCTCACAGGTTGCCACTTCAGTAATTGCTGACTCTGTAAAAGCATACTTTGGTCTGTAAATTTAGTTCATTAAACAATGGTCACCACCGCAGACAGCACTGCCACTGCAAACTCGCTGCGCGAGAAGGCGGAGCCTGTCATCGCGGAAGCTGCGCGGCGGCTGGTCGCGGAGTTTCAGCCGGAGCAGGTGTGGCTCTTTGGTTCCTATGCCTGGGGCGAGCCGACGGCGGACAGTGATCTGGATTTGTTCGTCATAGTTTCATCGAGCGACGTAAACTCTCTAGGCCGTGCGCAGGAGGCCCATCGAGCCTTGAGTGGGTTGGAGCTTCCCAAGGATGTGATCGTGAAAACGCGGGACGAAGTGGACCGCGTGAAGTCGCTTAAACCGACGCTGACATTCAAGATTCTTAGCGAGGGGAGGTTGCTGTATGGGCGCTGAACTCTACCCAACCGTCCGGGCATGGCTGACGCGTGCGCGAAATGATCTCGCCAATGCGGAGTTTACCGCTGCTCATCGTGGCGACTTGCTCGACACCGTCGTCTATCATTGCCAACAGGCTGCGGAGAAGGCGGTGAAGTCTTATTTGGTGAGCGAAGGTCTGGCGATTCCCAAAACACATGATGTTGGAAAGCTGGTCGAACTGGCTACGGCCAAACACGCTGAATTCTCCCACTTTCAACAGGTTGCGGATGCGATCACGCCCCTGGCTACGGAATTCCGTTACCCTGCGGATGATGAAGCTCCAATGCCAACGGCGCAGCAAGCTCAAGACGCCCTCGCCGCCGCCCGCGCTGGGACGAAAAACACTAGGGCCGCGCACAGCGCATCCCTACCGGCCCAGCGTGGCGCGGCACCTCAGAGCTGGTAGGGAACCGCTGTGTCGGGTCCGAGTTTATGGGTCTGTGACGGCGCAGGCGCTGAAAAAGGTTCGCCGTCCTTGTCGTTGCCGACAGACGGAAACGCATCACCCACTTATACTGAGACGGGTTACTTCTGAAAGTTTGTGATGCGCGGCAGTATAGTTCAAGCCAACCAGCCCCTTCTCACCTGTCGTTTTATTCTCAATTCATGCCTAGCAGTCTCGCCTTGGCGTGTCACCGTCTCGTTCGGTCACGGCACCATGCTTCACCATCCTCCTCCAGGCAAAATCCAGCATGCTGCGTTCCGCAAGGCGGCGCAGGCGGCGGCGAATGTGATCTCTGAGCACGAGCAGAAGTTACTCGAAATCTGCCGACTCTCCCCAGAGGAGGCGCTGCGGCGTTACGAAGTCGGGGAGCAGGGACTCTCGGAGGCGCAGGTGCAGGCGGCACGTGCGCTGCATGGTCGCAACATCCTGATCACCCGCAAACAAGCAGGCATAGTGAAGGAGCTGTTGCAGCGTTGCCGCAACCCGCTGGTGATCCAATTGCTCATCATCTGCGTGGTCTCGCTGCTGATGAATGATGTGCGCTCCGCAGTCGTGGTGGGTGTCATGGTCTTCCTCAGCGTGGTGCTGGCCTACGTGCAGGAGCGCCGCTCCAGCAAGGCGGTGGAAAAACTGCGCGAGATGGTGCAGATCGACTGCCTGCTCATGCGCGGCCGCAAGGAGGTGGACCTGCCCATCGCGGAGATCGTCCCCGGCGACATCGTGGTGCTGCAAGCGGGCGCGCTGATTCCAGCGGACCTGCGGCTCATCAGTGCCAAGGACTTCTTTGTCAGCCAGTCCTCGCTCACAGGCGAGTCCATGCCCGTGGAGAAACACGCTGCCGCAGCGGACATCACCGGGCGCGGGGTCATCGAACTGCAAAACGCCTGCTTTCAAGGCAGCAACGTCCTCAGTGGCACCGCGCGTGGCGTGGTGGTGAATACCGGCATCAAAACGCACTTTGGCAGCATCGCGGAGAAGCTCTCCGGCGAGCGTGTCGAGACGAGCTTTGACCGCGGCATCGCCGCCTTCACCTGGCTCATGATCCGCTTCATGATCGTGATGGTCAGCGTGGTCTTCCTCATCGTGGGCCTCACCAAGCATGACTGGGCGGAGGCGCTGCTGTTTGCGCTGTCTGTGGCCGTGGGCTTGACGCCGGAAATGCTGCCGATGATTGTGACGGTGAATCTGTCCAAAGGGGCCATCGCGATGTCACGCAAGAAAGTCATCGTCAAGCGCCTCAACGCCATTCAAAACTTCGGCGCGATCGACATTCTCTGCACGGACAAGACCGGCACGCTCACGCAGGACCGCGTCATTTTAGAGAAGGCTGTAGAAGTGACCGGACGCGACAGTGAAGACGTGATGCGCTACGCCTACATGAACAGCTTCTACCAGACCGGGCTGCGCAACGTCCTCGACCGTTCGATCCTGTCCCACAGTGAGTTCGACGTCGAGCGCGGCTGTCGCAAGGTGGATGAAATCCCCTTCGATTTTCAGCGCAAGCGCATGTCCGTGGTGGTGGAGTACGAAGGCGACCATGTGTTGATCTGCAAAGGCGCGGTGGAAGACATCTACAAGGCCTGCACGCACTACCAGGTGGATGGCGAGATTCATCTCATGATCGACCTGATCAAGGATGACCTGCTGGAGGAATACGAGGACCTCAGTAACGATGGCTATCGCGTCCTGGGCATCGCCTACCGTGAGTTTCCCAAGACCACGCAGACCTTCTCCGTGGCAGATGAAGCGGAGCTGATCCTGCTGGGCTACATCGCCTTTCTCGATCCCCCCAAAGGCTCCGCCGCCAAGGCCATCGCCTCGCTCAAGCAGTTCGGCGTCGCTACCAAAATTCTCACTGGCGACAATGCGCTGGTCACGCGCAAAATTTGCAAAGATGTCGAACTCAATGCCGGCGAGATCATCACCGGCGACAAGCTCGTCGGCCTAAACGAAGACCAACTCGGCGACCTCGCAGAGAAGCACGATGTGTTTGCGCGGCTCTCCCCCGCGCAGAAAGAGAGCCTCATCATCGCACTGCAAAAGCGCGGGCACGTCGTCGGCTACATGGGTGATGGCATCAATGACGCGCCCTCCATGCGCGTGGCGGATGTGGGCATCTCGGTGGACACCGCTGTGGACGTGGCCAAAGAATCCGCAGACATCATCCTGCTTGAAAAAGACCTCATCGTGCTCGGCGATGGTATTCTCGAAGGGCGCAAAGTATTTGGCAACATCGTCAAATACATCCGCATGGGTGCGAGTTCGAATTACGGCAACATGTTCAGCGTCGTCGGTGGCAGTTACTTCCTGCCCTTTCTGCCCATGGCCCCCATTCAGGTGCTGCTGAACAACTTGCTCTACGATGCCTCGCAGGTGGGCATTCCCGCAGACAATGTGGATGAGGAATACCTCAAGACACCGCGCAAGTGGAACATCGAGAACATCCGCCGCTTCATGATCTGGATCGGCCCCATGAGTTCCATCTTTGACTACGCCACGTTTTTCCTCATGCTGTATTTCTTCAACTGCCATCTCTTTACCCAAGAGGGGACCTCGGCAGCGGACAAGGAGTACTACGAGAAGCTCTTCCACACCGGCTGGTTCGTCGAGTCCATCCTCACGCAGACACTCATCGTCCACATCATCCGCACCAATCGCATTCCGTTTATCCAGAGCATGGCCAGCCCGTTCATGCTCTTCACCACCGCGCTCGTCATGATCGCTGGTGCAGCGCTGCCCTATCTGCCGGTGGGTGCCTACTTCGAGCTGGTGCCGCTGCCGCTGAGCTACTGGTGGTGGATTCTCGGCTTCCTGCTCTGTTACGCGGTGATCACGCACAACGTGAAGCGTTGGTTCATCGGCAAATTTGGCACCGACTGATTATGAAAAGCCTGCTCACCGCACTTCAGCAAGGACGGCTCATCGAACTGCCGGACACCGACAAGGCCAAATCACTGGAGTACCTTGCTACACTCATCGAAGCGATCCCCGACATCGGCGTGGATGGCGGTATCATCGAAAGCGTGCTCTCCCGCGAGCAGGCGCACAACACCGGCATCGGCAAAGGCTGGGCCTGCCCGCATGCACGCAGCGGACATCTCGGCGAGCTAGTCTGTTCCGTCGGCTGGAGCCAGAAGGGCATCGACTACGGCGCTCCCGACGCCGCGCCCGTGCATCTGCTGGTGATGTACTTCGTGCCCGACATCCAAAAGAACGCGTATCTCAAGGAAATCTCTGCGCTCGCCAAAGCCATCCAGACGCAGGAAGTGCTGCAAAACCTCACTGGCATGGCCGACCTCACCGAGGTGCGGCACCGGCTGCTGGATGCCGTCAATCTCGCGCTCGAAGCCATGACGCCCGAAGTGCGCGCGCGCATGATCAAGCTCGAAGAAAAGCACGCCAACATCGCCGATGCAGGCACCGCATTGCCCGCCGACCTTCTGCGCACCGCGAGCGCCGTCAGCATCCTCTGCCTCCCCTCAGGCAAGCCCATCGTGCTAGGCCAGGACCGTGAACTCGTGGAAATCCTCGAAACCCACGAAGCTCTGAAGGACGACCTCGCCCAGCACGGTCACAGCGAGCACCAAGGCATCCACCTCCTGCTCCGCACCACCTCCACCTACCAGCCTGACCGCGTGCTGTACGAATGCCTGGCCTTCCGGCAGGAGAAGAAGTAGCGGGCTGCTGTGCTGGTAGCGCGAAGTTTTCATCTTGGGCCATTCATGCCGGTGCTGAGAAATCTTGGCGCGTGGTGCCGTAACTATCTAACCCCGGAGTCTGCACGGGGCATGTTGTCTCTGGCAACATTCCATCTGCCTCAAACAGCCACTGTTTATGAATATCCTCCCGACCTCGCGCCGCCGGTTTCTTCAAGCCGGTGGCATCGGCGCTCTGAACCTCGCCATCCCAGGACTGGTCGTCGGGAAGGATAAACTGGACGCTTCAGGCAAAGCGGTGGCTTCGAAGAAGCGCTGCATCTTTCTGCTGCTGTGCGGTGGCCCGAGCCAGATCGACACCTGGGACCTCAAGCCAAACGCACCGTCCGAGATTCGCGGCCCGTATAAAGCCATCCGCACCAAGGTGCCGGGCATGCATTTGAGCGAGCTGCACCCGCTGCTCGCGAAGGTGACCGATCAGTTCTGCCTCATCCGCTCGATGACGCACCCAGGGCCGATCAACAATCACTTCGACGCGATGCACAACCTGCTCAGCGGGCAGTTGATCGAGCGCGTGAAGCAGGGCGAGCCCGACGGCCTGCCTTACCTCGGCTCGGTGGTGGCCAAACACCTGCCGAGTGAGGAGAACCTCGTCTCCAACGCCTGGCTCATCAAATGCGTGGGGCCGCCGGTCTTCTGCGCGCCGAATATCGGCTCCGGCGGCTACCTGGGCTCTGCGCACGCGCCGGTGTTCGTCGGCTCTGAGACCAACCACCCCGCGATGCCGAATTTCAAGCCGCCGGAGATTTATGACATGGGCGATCCCGCACGTCTGTGGGAACGTCGCAAGCTGCTGGCTGATCTGGAATCCAAGCTCCTCGCGGAAAACCCGCAGGGCAAAGACTGGAACGAACTCCGCGAGAAAGCCTACGACGCCATGACCCGCCCAGAAGGCCGGCAGGCGTTTGATTTGAAGAGCGAGCCGCTGGCCGTGCGCGAACGCTATGGCATGCACCCGCTCGGCCAGAATCTCCTGCTCGCCCGGCGTATGGTCGAGGCCGGCGTACGCTTCATCACCGTCAATGGCTGGGTCGGTCCCGCGCCGGACGAAAAAGGTGGCGGCCCACCCAGCTCGAGCTGGGACATGCATGGCGGCAACATGGGCATGGGCAACGCCTTCGGCGGCGGCTCCTATGGCATGAACTTCTGCCTGCCGCGTCTTGATCAAGCGCTCTCCGCGCTCCTCACCGACCTCAAGCAGCGCGGCCTGCTCGAAGACACTCTGGTCGTTGCCGTCGGCGAATTCGGACGCACGCCCATCATCTTGACGCAGGGCCCACCTGGACGCCAGCACTGGCCCAAGTGTTTCTCTGCCATCGTCGCTGGTTGCGGCATTCGCGGCGGCGCAGTTTACGGCGAGTCAGACAAGACGGCCTCCGCTCCGGTGAGCGATCCCGTCACCGTCCAGGATCTCCACGCCACCGTGCTGCATGCCTTGGGTGTGCCCTTAAACGACCTCACCATGAACACCGGCCTCTCCCGTCCGCCGTTCTCCACTGGCAAGCCCGTCATGGGGCTGTTTGGATAGTCTGCAGCAGACAGCGGCAGCCGCAGCGAACGTAGAAGGAATCACTGACCAACCTTAGCTCGCGATGACTTTTTGAATGCCCGCCATGACTTACCAATGTAGAACTAGGACGAGGCATACCTGCCCAGATCTTTAACCAATCGTAAAGTGCTGGCGCAGGCCATGCTGGCTTTCATCAAAGTCTAGACAGGATGTAAAACCCGTTTGGCTGGGCATGAAAAGATTGCGCTCCAAAGGGGCATTCACTGGGGAAAACGGGGGCGCTTAGTATGCTTGAAACTGGTGCCGTGTTGCTGGGCTTTGGTGGCCTCTTGGGCATGGCTGGATTTGCCTTCAAGCGCCGCATGCCCCCTCCGGGCGCCGCTGCCGCACTGGCTTGAGCTGATTTCATCCACCTCCCACCCTCCGCTCTCTTGAACTCCCGGAATCCAACAAAAAGCAGTTCGCTGTGGTTGCTCTCTGCCACCTCAATGGTCTGCCTGTTGTTTGCACTGCAAGAGATCGGGGTGCGGCATCCGGCCTATCATTTCTTTCCGCTGCCACTGGTAGCATGGTTTTGGTTGGCCAAACGGGATGGGATGTTCCGCACGGTGCAGTTTCCTCAGCATCGCTCTGCCTTTCACTGGCTGGTCGCAGTGCATCTGCTGCTGGCGCTGGTTTCCTTCGTTCTGATCTCCCCCTTCATGGCAGGTGCGGCTTGTGTGCTGAGTTCAGCGGCTGTGGCGGTGGCCAAAGGTAAACCCGCGGGCCATGAGGCCCCTGCGTGGTCGCTGCCGGTGCTGGCGTTGTTTTTTGTGCCGCCGCCGCTGATGCTGGACCAGCAGGTGCATCAACTGCTGGCGGGACTTGCGGCACGGCTCAGTCAGGGCTGGCTGGATGCCATGCAGGTGCTGCATGTGGTGCAGGGAACCATCGTGGCCACAGCGGAGAAGCGCTTCTTTGTGGATGACGCCTGCAGCGGCACGAACACCCTGCTGGTGGCCATCTGCGTGGCGGTGATCCTCAGTTGTTTCAATCAGCGTTCATGGGTCCATGCGCTGGCGCTGGTAGTGACGGCGGGCCTTATTTCCGTGGCATCGAACGTCCTGCGCATCTGCTTAGTGATCGGTGGTCTGCATTACTGGAAGCTAGAGTTGGACCAAGGCGCGACGCATGAGGCGGTGGGAGTGCTATTCTTCATGCTGGACCTGCTACTGGTATGGAGCGCCGACCACGGCTGGCATTTCATCTTTAACAGCACCTCCAGCAAAGCACACGTCGCTGCCTTTGGAGCACCAGTGGTGCCTGCTCCGCCGAGTCGGCTGCTCGGTGGCCTGAGCTTGGGCGTGGCGGCGATTGGTCTGACGCTGCTGCTTGGGCCTGAACTTTTGGCGCTCGCTCGTCCTCACAGCCATGCTGCTGGAACCAAGGGACTCACGGAAGCGGACGCCTTTCAACTGCCAGGAGAACTCGCAGGCTGGGTGCGCGAAGGCGACCAGCCCGTGGAAGACTCGATGATCGGCAAGCTGGGCGTGCGCAATCAGGTGTGGCGCTACCGCAAAGGCACGCAGGAAGCGTTTGTGGCGGTCAATTACCCTTTCACCGGCTTTCACGATACCAGGCTCTGCTACTCGGGCCAAGGCTGGCAGTTTCAGCAGCAGGTGGACAGTACACTGCCCGGAGACAAACAGAACACCGTTCGCTTTTTGGAGATGCACCAGCCTACCGAGCTAGCCCGTGCGCAGCTTTGGCTCAGTGTGCTGGATGAACACGGCACGGCCCAGGCATTCACGAGTGAAAAGCCGCTGGACCGGCTGGCAGACCGACTGCTCTCGCGCTGGTCCAATCCAGGTCCGGTACCGAGCACCTACGTGCTGCAGATCATGACCGTGGAGCCGACCAACGACGCCCGTGCCAAGAGCGCGATGACTGAACTGCTCACGGAAGCCCGCAGCCGCCTGGCCCACACCCTGGTGAACCACAACCCCACTTCTGGAAAGGAAAGCGAATGACCGAACACTTCTTCCAAGCCAACCGTTTTCGCCTCAACGCCCTGCTGGACGAACGCCGCCCGGTGGACGGCCTGCTGGGATTGCCCGCCTGTTTCACCCTGATCCTGCTCATCTTCATGGTGATCAACTCGCATGAAGATTCCAGTCGCGAGCATTTGAACGAGTTGGAACGGCAGGCGCAGAGCTTGCTGGACCAGGGCCACTTTGCCGAAGCACGGCTGGCAGCCATGCGCGTGGTGCAGGATGGTGAGCAGAATTCCAAGGCGATCCTGATCGAAGCCAAAGCGCTGCGCGGCATGGGGCGGGAGTCTGACTCGCTGCGCCTGCTTTCCCGCATCGCGCCCATCGAGCGCCCCGGCTACGCGGCAGCGCACGTCGCCCAGGCCACCATTTTGCTCGCGCAGAAGCCCCCGGCTGTCGCGGCAGCGCAGGAGCACATCCACCATGCTCTGCTGAGCGATCCATCGGATCAAGACGCGCAGGAACTCGCCGCACGCTTAGCGGCTGGACAACGGCGCTGGCAGGTAGCGCTGGTGCATCTGGATAAGATGGCGCTGGAGAGGCGGCCCGACCTTCTGCTGATGAAAGCCACGGCGCTGCAATTTTCCGGCCACGAGGAGGCTGCGGTCAAATTTGCCCAGCAGGCAGAGCACGCTCTGCGCGCCATGACGAAAACAGCCACTGCCAATGGCACCGAAGTGCGCTTTTCCATTGCCATCAGTCTCAGTCTGCAGCGCAAGTTTGAGGAGGCCGTGCAGTGGATACTCGGCTCCATCCAGGGCCAACCCACGCGCGAGGAACGCCAGCTCATCGGCGGCCTCTATTTGTCCTGGAGCAGGCACCTGAAGGAGCAGCCATCCTACGACCGCATGGAAGTGCTGAAACTGCTGGAGCAAGGCATGCAGGTCAGTCCGGAGAGCCAAGACCTAATCATGGCGTTTCTGGGAGACTGCGAAGATCTCACCACCACCGTCGCTGATCGCCAGCGCTACGTGGAACGGATTCTCGGCAATGGCGGCATCGCTACCTCGTTTCTACACTACTACCTGGGCGTGCAAGACTGGAAGCAGGGCAATCGCGACTCCGCGAAATCGCACTTTGAACTCGCCTGCTCACTCAACCCCGGCTTCAAGGTGATCGGCAACAATCTAGCCATGGCCATGGCGGAGGTTTCCAAGGACCCAGCGGAACTGGATAAAGCCCTCGCCATCATCAATGATCTCATCCGGCAGGAACCGGACAATCCCTTCTTCCTGGACACCCGCGGCCATGTGTATGCCAAAATGGGCCGATTCAAGGAAGCCGTGGGCGACATCGAACGTGCGCTGCCCAATGCCCGTGACAAAGGTGCCGCCCACGTTCTGCTAGCGGATCTCTATGAGCACCTCGGCATGACCGATCTAGCCGCCAAACACCGCTCCGCCTCCCTCGCGCACATGGCCGCTGCAAGCGGCAAGACGACGGCGGCGGTTCAGTGAGGGCGAGGGGCGAAGAACTGGTGGAAGAAGCTTGTGATCAATGATGGTTGCTTAAGCCATGCTGCCTCAAATCCCCTCTCCCCGCCGATGATTGGGGAACATCCAAGATGTCCTTCGGGGAGAGGTCGGGTGCACTGCCATTTAGTTTAGAAGACAGCTTTTTTCACGGTGCGTTGGTAGAGGTAGGAACGAGCGGCGATCTGGGTGCCGCGAGGTGAGGCCCGAGCTGACCGGCAGCACACGGGGCTGGCGATGAACAAGGCGTGCAGCTTT
>CAINGK010000070.1 GCA_903848465.1 uncultured Verrucomicrobiota bacterium | reverse complement strand
TCACGCCGTTGCCGCGGTGTATGCACCTGCCCTCCGCGCGCTGTCTTCGAGTGAGTCGATATCGTGTTCATTGCCGTAGCTGGTCTGCCACGAGGTCGATGATGCAACCGGTCTCAATAGGCACTTGCTGTGCCGCTTACCCTCCGCCCGCCATGGACAGCGCCACTGTTGGAGGAGATTCGCAGATGCCTCCCGCCGTCTCTCCACGAGGCTCTTGCTCCCTCATCCACAGCCGCGCTGGATTTACGGGCGCGGGTTAAAATACCGTCCAGATGCCTCCCCGCCTTTCCACGAGGCTCTTGCTGCACTCCTTCAGCAGCCGCGCTCAGGTGAATGACTACCCACAGGCACTGAAATCTCGGCCTTTCGGCCTCAAATCAGAGCAAACCCTTGCCTTCGGATTCATCCCCGGCTTTCATTGAAAAACGCCGAATGGACGTGCAAAAACAGCGATTTGCCCCCGATTCGTTGCTTTGACCACCATGACTTCCCCTTCAGACATCCAACCAGGTCTCTCACTCACAGGGCTTGAGCCTGGGATGATCGTGTCCGTGATCGCCGCCGTGCCCATCGGCATCGGCGCGGTGCAGGTCATTTATAAGCTGCCGGATGGAATGATTCGTGAGCGGCTCGTCACGGGCGCTGACATCGGCAGCATCGCAATCGCGACGACGGAGCGCCCTTGGTCCTTTGATGGCGATGGCGATGCCTTCAAACTCGCGGTGGAGGCCAAGCGCATCGACCTCGCGTTCCTGTTCGACCCCATGATGGCTGTTCACACGTCCAACGTGGAGCCGCTGCCGCATCAGATTACCGCCGTTTACGAATCAATGTTACCGCGCCAGCCGCTGCGTTTCGTGCTTGCGGATGATCCGGGCGCGGGCAAGACCATCATGGCGGGGCTCTATATTCGGGAACTCATCATGCGGGCAGATTCCCGCCGCATCCTCGTCGTGGCTCCCGGCAGCTTGGTTGAGCAGTGGCGGGATGAATTGTTCGAGAAGTTTGGGCTCCAATTCAATGTCTTCTCCGCCTCGCTTGAGGCAGCCACGCCGACCGGCAATCCCTTCGAGGATCTCGACCATCTCATTGTGCGCCTAGACCAGATGGCCCGGAACGAAGTGCTGCAAGAGAAGCTGCTCTCAACCTCATGGGACTTGGTCATTTTCGACGAAGCTCACAAGCTGGGCGCTCATTTCTTCGGTAGCGAGTTGAAGAAGACAGGGCGCTTCCAGTTGGCCGAAAAACTTGGTGCTCGCACCAGGCATCTCCTGTTGATGTCAGCTACGCCACACAACGGCAAGGGGGAAGACTTCCAGCTCTTCCTCTCGCTACTCGATTCCGACCGCTTCTACGGCAAGTTCAGGGAAGCTGACGGGGCTCACAAGGTAGATGCCAGCGACCTCATGCGCCGCATGATCAAAGAAGAGATGGTACGATTCGACGGCACACGGCTATTTCCCGAACGCAAGGCCTATACCGCCAACTATAAACTCTCCGACCTTGAATCAGCGCTCTACGAGGCCGTTACCAACTACGTGAAGACGGAGATGGGCAAGGCTGATGCACTCAAAGGGGCGCGCAAGGGGTCAGTGGGCTTCGCTCTCACGGCCCTTCAGCGCCGTCTCGCTTCCAGTCCCGAAGCCATTTTCCAGTCGCTCAAGCGACGTAAGGAGCGCCTAGAAAATCGTCTCCGCGAAGAAAAGCTCCTTTCCCGTGGCCAGCAGTTCACTAAACAGCCAGACGAAACGGCCCCCGAGGACGATGACGACCTCACTGCTGAGGAGCAGGAAGAGCTGGAGGAAAAGCTCACGGATACCGCAACTGCTGCCGAGACCATTGCCGAACTCGAAGCTGAAATCATCATCCTCGGAGATCTCGTCATCCAGGCTCGTGGCGTCGTGGACTCAGGAACGGATCGCAAGTGGGACGAACTCTCGAAGATTCTTCAAAACAACCCGCAGATGCGCGATGCCGACGGACGTCAGCGCAAAATGATTGTCTTCACCGAGCACAAGGACACTCTAAACTATTTAGAGAAGCGAATCGGCGGCGTCCTTGGCACACCGGAGGCCATCACTACCATCCATGGAAGTGTGCATCGTGACGAGCGTCGCAAGCGCCAGGAACTATTCCGTTCCGATCCTGAAGTTCGCGTGTTGCTCGCTACGGATGCAGCGGGCGAAGGCGTGAACCTCCAGAATGCCAATCTCATGGTCAACTATGACCTGCCCTGGAACCCAAACCGCCTCGAACAGCGCTTCGGGCGTATCCACCGTATCGGTCAGCAGCAGGTTTGCCATCTTTGGAATCTCGTCGCCAAGGAGACTCGCGAGGGCGAGGTGTATCACCGTCTGCTCACCAAGTTGGAGACGATCAACGAAGCGTTCAATGGACGCGTCTTCGATATTCTCGGTGAAGTCTTTGAGGAGCGTAGTCTCAAGGATCTCCTGCTGGATGCCATCCGCTACAACGACCAACCTGAACGCCAAGCCCATCGTCTTCAGAGCATCGACAACGCACTCGACGTCACCCACATTAAGAACCTGCTCGACCGCAATGCCCTAGCTCAGGAGACCATGAGCCCCGAGCGTCTCTTTGCTGTGAAGGAGCAGATGGAGATCGCCGAAGCCCGCCGCCTCCAGCCGTTCTTTGTGCGTTCCTTCTTTGCCAAAGCCTTTGAGGGTCTCGGGGGAGCCATGTATCCGCGTGAGCTGGGTCGTTTTGAGATCACTCACGTTCCCTCCCTCATCCGTGAGCGCGACCGGCAGATCAGCGGGCGTAACCGTCGGGAACTCCGGCCTGTTGTGAAGCGCTACGAGCGCATCTGCTTCACCAAGGAGGCCGTCCAGCCGCATGATCGACCGAATATCCCCTTCGCCCAGATGATCCACCCAGGTCATCCCCTCATGCTCGCCGTCAGCGACATCGTGCTGGAGCAGCACAGCAATCTTCTTCGCCAAGGAGCTATCCTCGTGGACCCCGCCGACGATGGCTCCGACGCATCTCTGCTGTTTCTTATCACGCACGAGATCAAGTCAGGCGACAATACAGTTCTGTCGAAGCGGCTCCAGTTCGTCCATGTCACACCCGAAGGAAAAGCCAGCTTTGCCGGTTGGGCACCTCATCTGGACTACCTGCCACTCGACGCTGCCGACCGTCCTTTACTAGCTGACTTACTTCAGTCCGACTGGATTCGTGCCGATCAAGAGCAGCGCGCCTTGGCACTCGCTGCCGGTACACTTGTCCCTGCTCATTTTAACGAGATCGCAGGGCGGCGTATCGCCCACGTGGACAAGACTCTCACCGCCGTTCACGAAAGGCTGACGAAAGAGATCACCTACTGGTCTGACCGTTGGTTGCGACTCAAGGACGATCAAGAAGCCGGGAAAGATGTGCGCCTAAACCTCGACAACATCCAGCGCACCATTAATGATCTCAACGGGCGTCTCGAAAACCGGAAGAAAGAGCTGCAATCCATGCGTCATGTCACCAACGGCACACCCGTCGTGCTCGGCGGTGCTCTCGTCGTTCCTATAGGTCTGCTTCGAAAAATGCACGGCGAACCAGTTTCCGATCCCGCTACAGCCACCTTCTCCGCCGACCCCGCCGCCCGCGCTCGCATCGAAAGGATCGCCATGGATGCCGTCCGTGCCGTCGAGGAAGCCCGTGGCTGCCGCGTGGTGGATGTCTCCGCCCAGAAATGCGGCTGGGACATCACCTCCTACGCGCCTGCCGTGGACGGCAAGATTCCCGACTCTCGGCACATTGAGGTCAAAGGCCGCATCCAAGGAGCGACCACCGTGACCGTGACCAAGAACGAAATCTTCGAGAGTTGGAACCAGGGAGTCAAATACCACCTCGCCATCGTGCTCGTTGGCGAAGACGACAGCGTGGACGGACCACATTATGTCTCCCATCCATTCAAGGAAGAACCCGGATGGGGTGTCTCTTCCATTAACTTCGACCTCAAAGCGTTGCTCGAACGCGCTATAAAAACGCCATGAACTCTCCTCAATCCGACGAAGAACTCGGCAGGGCTTTTCGCCGCGTGGCCGCGTCGTTGGGCTGGTCTCCCAATGCGCTGCTCAAATCCGCGGAGCCGTCAGCCTACCGCCATCGGTGGTCAGTCATGCCTAATTCTGCACCATTCCATCATGTTCTTAACGAAACGATTATTAAGTCAGAGCACCTTGAACGCTGGCAGGAATGGAGTGACAAGCTCATTCCCCCCGGCTGTCGAATAGATCGCCTCATTTGGCCAGACACCACCAGCACCACGAGACTTTTGTCTCCCAAGGGGTTGGTGTTAGCAGCTTTCATCGAACACCCTCGACTGCCGAATCAATGAACCCCAAACCCAGCCATCCTGAGTTACCGGCATGGTTCACGCCCCCATGGCCTTCCGACAATGTTCAGGAGTGCCTTTTCAAGATGTCGCTGGAATCTGCGTTGGCCCAGGCACAAGTGAGCCCGGACGAACTCAATCGCTGGCACTCGCAGCGTTGGATTTCCTTCGCGTTCGTCCCCATGGAATTGAACGAGCCTGATGACCCGAAGATTGTGGAACTCCATTTTGTGCGCGACGTGGTTCGCTCCGGCCTCTCGGACGCACAGATCACCCAACTTTTCGACCAGTGCCCAAAGCCCCACTCGTTCGACCCAGAACGCACCGCATTCAGCTTCCGCTACGGCTTGGTTCAGGCCATACCGCCCGTCGAACCGGACGAACCCGAAACTGTCATTGAAACGCACTTGGACTCTTGGATTCAGGAATGCGACGAGGCACTGCTGACTGCCCTGCAAGACCAAATCGTCCAGCGGCTCAACAGCATGAAAGAGGAGCAATCGTAATTTAGCCAATGGCCCAAGCCCACATCGACAAATTTTGGGATTGTTTCCCCAATCCACCCGCTCAGCCAGCGGTGGGTGATCCTCCGCATGTTTACTTGGCCAAACTCAACACTCTTTGCTCACTCACGCTCGCTTGGCCAGTAGCCCATCCAACCGGTCAACTCACACGACTCCAGCTCCGCAAGCTGTGCCGAGATCCCAAAGTGGATGTCCTGATCGCTTACTCCGCCGTCATGGCTTGGGGCGGGCGCGGTGTCGATTCCCGCAACTATCGTTTGAGCCTGAGCAAAGCATCCCGCTCCGCGCTCATCCCCATCCTCACGCAACTCCGCACCAGCAAGGCAAGCCGCCAAGATGATTTTGAAGCGATGAAGCAGGCGGCCCAGAACATCGCAGGGCTCGGCATTTCGTTCTACACTAAGCTCCTCTTTTTCCTCCGCAAAAATGCCGACGCTTACATTCTTGATCAGTTCACGGCCAAAAGTGCCAAACTGCTGTTTGATCCATGCCAGGTGGTTCTCACCACCAGTGGCTATCCCGACCCTGATACCGCGCCTGCTGATTACGCATGGTTTTGTACTGCTGCCGAAACACTTGGCAGCAGCCGCACGCCACCGCCGATTTGGACCGGTGAAGTGACTGAGCAAGCAATGTTCGATGTCCGTGGCGGAGCATGGCGTAAATACCTTCGATCCATCTATGGCAAAGCTGGGGCAAAGAAAACAAAGCAACCCAAAGCGCCAGCGCCAGCTCCGGTTGGAGATGACAGTCTTCCAGCACGCGTCGCAAGAACTCACGCCGCTGCCTACCGTGCAGGATGCGAGTTGCCCGGCGCGAATCCCCACATTAGCAACGCCCCCCCGGTCCGTGTGCATTGCTGTCTGATTGATGGCGTGATTTGGCAATATGCCTTCCAGAAAGAGAGCATCCACGCTGAGGTCTTCATCCCAGCTCAGCATATTGCCCGTTACGATGTCTTGCTCGTTTTCCTCGGGGTTGCGAATGATGACTTTGGCGACGGCATCGTGGGCAATGGCGCGAAGAACGGCAAAACGCGTTCGATTAAACTCACTGTGCGGCGCGGCTTAAGCGCGCCACAAAACCAATGGGACGAGGTCGCCCGGCAGGCCGTTTCCGTCATGACCACCCTTTTCAATCGCGTCTGTGAGAATCTTTAACGCAAGCGCCAAAAAAATTTAAGCCATGTCCGACCACCCCATCAAATCCCCTCGCAAACTAATCGAAGTCGCCCTGCCGTTGGATGCGATCAATGCGGCTTGTGCGAGCGAGAAGACTATCAAATCGGGCCACCCAGCCTCCTTGCATCTGTGGTGGGCGCGGCGACCGTTGGCGGCGGCGAGGGCGGTCATCTTTGCGCAGTTGGTCAATGATCCCGGAACCAACATTGGCAGAGGGTTCAAATACGGGAAGAATAAGAAGGACGCCGCCATCGAGCGGAAGCGACTGTTCAAGATCATCGAAGACCTCGTGCTGTGGGAGAACTCCACCAACGAAGCAGTGCTGGAATGTGCCCGCGCCGAGATTCGCCGCTCGTGGCGGGAGGTGTGCGAGCTGAACAAGGACCACCCGCAGGCCGCCGAGCTGTTCAATCCCGACAAGCTGCCCGCTCTCCACGATCCCTTTGCCGGTGGCGGAGCCATCCCGCTGGAGGCGCAGCGACTAGGGCTGGAGGCTTACGCCAGTGATCTCAATCCTGTCCCAGTGCTCATCAACAAGGCGATGATTGAAATTCCGCCAAAGTTCGCAGGAAGACCGCCGGTCAGCCTTTCTGCAAAAGGACGGAAGAAAGATTTAGGCCTGGATAGATCGTGGACTGGAGCAACGGGCCTCGGAGAGGATGTTCGGCACTACGGCAATTGGTTGCGAAATGAAGCAGCGAAGACAATCGGCGACCTGTATCCACAGGTCGAAATCACTGCTGACATGGCAAAGGAGCGGGTCGACCTAAAGCCACTCGTCGGGCAGAAACACACGGTCATTTCGTGGCTCTGGGCGCGGACGGTCAAAAGTTCAAACCCCGCATTCTCACATGTCGATGTCCCACTGGCTTCCAGTTTCATCATATCCCGCAAGGCAGGCAAGCAAGCCTACGTGCAGCCAATCATTGAAGGCGGCACCTATCGTTTCGCCGTAAAGCTCGGAACCCCGCCTCCAGAAGCCGAAAAGGTAAACAAAGCTGTCTCGGGGAGCAAATTTCCGCTGTCTTCTCTCGGACATTCCAATGGAGGGCGACTACATCAAAGCGGAAGGTTGTGCTGGTCGTATGGGTGCCAAGTTGATGGCGATTGTTGCAGATGGCCCACGCGGTCGCATCTATCTCAACCCGACCACTGAGGCAGAATCAATCGCACGAAGCGCAAAGCCGACGTGGAGACCCGAAACGCCGCTCCCGGACGACCAGCGCAATTTCTGGACCGTCAGCTACGGGCTTACGACCTACGGTGAGCTATTCACCCCACGGCAGTTGGTCGGCCTTGCGACATTTAGTGACCTACTTGCGAGCGCACGGGACCGTATTCGACAGGACGCATGCGACGAAGGCTTTGACGACGACGGCAAAGGTCTAGACGCCGGAGGAAGCGGTGCGACGGCTTACGCCGAAGCCGTCAGTGTGTATCTCGCATTTGCGATAGATAAGATGGCGGACCTCGGGAATAGCTTGGTTCGCTGGGAACCGATAGCTCAGTGCCCTCGACAACTTTTCGGTCGGCAGGCCATTCCGATGGTCTGGGATTTTGCTGAGGCTAATCCGCTGGGAGACTCTTCGGGTTCGTGGGACGTTTTTGTTAATGGCTTGTCCAATGCGATTACCAAAGTGTTCGCACAAACTCAGTCATGGTTCCGCGGATATGCCGTCCAGGCCGACGCACAAACACAGACGGTTTCGCAGGGTAAGTTCATTTCCAGCGACCCGCCATACTACGACAATATTGCCTACGCCGACCTCTCGGACTTTTTCTATGTCTGGCTGCGGCGCGCATTACGTCCCGTTTATCCAAATCTACTCGCCACAATTGCCGTTCCGAAAGCTGAGGAATTGGTTGCAGCGCCATATCGCCATGGGGGCAAAGACCAAGCCGAAGTGTTTTTCTTGGACGGAATGACTTCTGCGATGCGAAGTCTTGCCAATCAGGCTCATCCCGAAGGCCCGATTACGATTTACTACGCCTTTAAGCAGTCAGAAACTAACAGCGATTTAGGCACGACATCCACCGGTTGGGTCACTTTTCTCGAAGCGGTTCATCGTGCAGGACTTCAACTCAGCGGCACTTGGCCGCTAAGAACAGAGAACGCGTCGCGGATGATTGGCCAAGGCACCAACGCACTCGCCTCCAGCATCGTCCTCGTCTGCCGCAAACGCCCCGGCGACGCGCCCTCCATTTCCCGCCGCGAGTTCATCCGCGAGTTGAATGGCGTGCTACCGGAGGCGCTCGACGAGATGACCAAAGGTTCCGGCGACGAGCGTTCGCCCGTGGCCCCGGTGGACCTTTCGCAGGCCATCATCGGGCCGGGCATGGCGGTCTTTTCCAAATACGCAGCTGTGCTGGAGGCTGACGGCTCGCCCATGAGCGTGCGCACCGCCCTCCAGCTCATCAATCGTTTCCTCGCCGAGGACGACTTTGATCCCGACACCCAGTTCTGTCTGCACTGGTTCGAGCAACACGGCTGGACGGAAAACGTCTTTGGCGAAGCCGACGTGCTGGCCCGCAGCAAATCCACCAGCGTGGACGCCATGAAGGAAGCCGGGGTGCTGCAAAGCGGCAGCGGCAAAGTCCGGCTGCTCAAGTGGGCCGAGTATCCCACCGATTGGGACCCGCGCACCGACACCCGCACGCCAGTATGGGAGGCCCTGCACCAACTCATCCGCGCACTAAAACAAGGCGGCGAATCCGCCTCAGGCATACTTCTCGCCGCACTTGGCGGCAAAGCTGAAGCCGTGCGCCAGCTCGCCTACCGCCTCTACACCCTCTGCGAACGCCTCGGTCAAGCCGAAGACGCCCGCGCCTACAACGAACTCATAACGAGCTGGACCGGTATCGAGTCCGCTGCCGCCACTGCACCGAAACCTGCCCAAGGAGACCTCTTCGAATGAACACAATGATTCGCAACTATCTGATGTTCTGTCATTTGGTTTTACCAGCAGCATTTGTCACTGCGGCTTATCTTTTCCGTCTTCATCCAACCCTGCTGACATCGCAGGTCGTGGTGCTTCTTTCAGTTGGGGCACTTCCATTCATTCTACCCCTTTTATCGTATTACGTGAAGGGAATCGGGAAGGATGGAGTGATGATGAACAACGTCTTTGATGGTTCTGTTAGCGCGCCTCCAGAGCCAACCGTAGACGAGATTCGAGAGGAAAAGGCGAAAGGAAAAAGCTTCAATGATTTCTCAAAGCCCGCGAGGAAAGTCCTTCGAACATTATGGAAATTTCAGCACGAACAGTTCAAAGATGATTTCAGGCAGCGCTGGGCTTTTGGAATTCATCCCCTTGCTTTGGATTACCCTCAATTCCACTCAGCCATCATTGAGTTGAGATTTGAAGGCCTCATTCTCAATGATCTTCGGGGCATGGTTTTCCTTTCGAACAGCGGCGTCGATTTCTGCAAAACGAACAAAGATGCAATAGAAACTGCCGGTGACATATGGGACCGATTTGGTCCTGCTTGAAGCAGCCCCCGTGCAAACGCCTCACAACAAAACCACTTTATGAGCCTGAAGCCTTGGAGAGAAATCATCGTGCCACACCCGGACGTGCTGAATGGCACGTTCCAACAATCTGAGTTCGCTGCGGACCTGACTGCCGTGCGCACAGGCAAGGCGACTCCAGAATACGGAGACGCGAGAGCTTTCTACGAGCGTACCTTCATCACCGAAGGCATGGGTCGTCTGCTGACGCAGGTAGCTCAGCGCCTGAATGGCAAAGGCGGCGAGCCCGTCATTCAACTTCAAACGGCTTTCGGGGGAGGCAAGACACATACACTACTAGCTGTGTATCATCTGGCCTCGCGCAAATGTCCACTCGGTGAACTCGCAGGCATCCCTGCACTGCTCGATCAAGCGGCATTGCTGGACGTGCCACAAGCGCAAATCGTCGTGCTCGATGGCATTGCGCTCGGACCTGGTCAGCCATGGAAGCAGGGCAGGCAGGCGATTCGCACACTCTGGGGCGAGTTGGCATGGCAGCTTGGCAAGGCTGAAGGTTACGCTATGGTCAAGGAGGCCGATGAAAACGGAACCTCACCGGGCAAGGATGTGCTAATAGAACTGCTAGGCCGATATGCGCCTTGCGTGATCCTTCTCGATGAGCTTGTTGCCTACATTCGCCAGTTCGCCGATGGGTCACCTCTAAGCGGAGGAACATTTGAAAGTAATATTTCCTTTGTGCAGGCGCTAACTGAAGCCGCAAAATTGGTTCCGAACGCCATCGTGCTTGCATCTCTGCCAGAAAGCGATCCAAAGGAAGCAGGACCCGACGCCAACATTCAGGTTGGGGGGGCGCTCGGCCTAAGAGCACTAAGAGGTCTTGAGGGCGTTTTTGACCGTGTGCAGGCTTTGTGGAAGACTGTGTCACCCGAAGAGGCGTTTGAGATTGTCCGCCGTCGTTTGTTCGAGACGATTCGGGATGCAAAGGTTCGCGATCAGGTATGCCGCGCCTTTGCTGACGCCTATGTGGCTGAAGGAGCCAAGGTGCCGCAGGAAACGCAGGAGGCCCGTTACTTCGACCGAATGATGCAGAGCTATCCGATTCACCCGGAAGTTTTCGCACAACTATATGAGGAGTGGACAACCATTCAGGGGTTCCAACGCACACGAGGTGTCCTCAAGCTCATGGCGAAAGTGATTCACCGCCTGTGGCAGGACAACAATAAAGATCTAATGATTCTCCCGGGCAGCTTACCTCTCTATGATGGCAGTGCACGGAATGAACTTATTCACTATCTGGCTCCCGGCTGGGACCCGGTGATGGATCGTGACATTGATGGTGACCGCGCCGAGACCACCACGTTGGAAGCTAGGGAGACTCGCTTTGGCACTGTGCAAGCAGCCCGCCGCGTAGCACGGACGGTTTTCCTCGCAACTGCTCCTTCGTCAGTAAACACAAAGACGGGAACACGCGGTATCGAACGTGCGCGAATATTGCTCGGCTGCCTCCAGCCCGGCCAAACGTCCTCGCTCTACTCCGACGCGCTGAATCGCCTTGCCGACCAGCTTCACTACATGAGTTCCTCCGGCGACAAAGCGCAGGACGCTACCCGCTATTGGTTCGACACCCGAGCCAATTTACGCCGCGAGATGGAGGAAAGGAAAAAGCGCTATGAGGACAAGAACGAGGTGCGCGGCAAGATGGCCGAGATCGTCAAGAAGCTCGCAGCTGGCGCGACTTTCTTTGATGGCATCCACATCTTCACTCCGCACAGCGATGTGCCGGATGATGGCGCATTGCGTCTCCTCGTACAGGCACCGGAGCAGTTTTATTCCCGTGAGGAGCCACGTCTCGCCACGGATGCGGTGCAAGATTATGTGCGCAACAACGGCACAAAGCCAAGGTATCGTGGCAATCGCTTGATCTTCCTGGCACCTGACCACGGCGCGCTGACGCGGCTGCGTGACTGCATCCGCGTTGCGCTGGCATGGAACTCTATCGTTGAGGATGTGGCGGCGATGCGCCTGACGCTGGATAACCTCCAAGCCCAGCAAGCCAAAAAGGAGCTGGGGGCGGCGGAAGATGTTTTGCCGCGTGTCGCCCGCGAGTGCTACAAGTGGCTGCTGTGTCCTTCTCAAGACAACCCTGCGGGCAAGGCCAGCGTGGAAAGCTCCCCGCTCAATACGAGCGGTGCAGCTCTGGGATCGGAGATCGAACGGGTGTGCCTCGACAATGAATGGGTGATCGCCACATGGTCGCCAATTCATCTGCGCACCAAGCTCAAGGAACTTTACTGGAAGCCAGGCGTTCCGGCCAAAAAAGCCGTTGAATTCTGGGAAGACACGCTTCGTTATCTTTATCTGCCACGCCTCAAAGATCGCGGCGTGCTCGCGCAAGCCATTGTCAAAGGTGCCGCAACTCGTGACTTTTTTGCCACCGCCTACGGTGAACATGACGGCAAGTTCGATGGCTTCAAGTTCGGCGACTCGAACGTCCAGTTTGATGACACTCTGCTGCTGATCGAGTCCGACGCGGGGAGAGCATACGAGACAGCCAATCCGCCACTTCTGCCCGGAGTTGTCACCACGGTGGCACCGTCCATCTCTCCAACAAAGGCGACGGTGCAGGAAACGCCCCATACGGGAATTCCTTCGCCGACGCCACCACCCGTTCAGCGGGCGAAATCATTCTTTGGTTCAGCCGATGTGGCCCCCGCTGCTGCCAAAATGCGCCTCGTTCAGATCGCCGAGGAGATCATCGCGCTTCTCACTGCCGATCCGAATGCCGAGGTCAAGGTTCGTGTGGAGATTCAAGCCAATTTTTCCAACGGCGCTTCTGATCAAACCAAGCGTGCCATTTCTGAAAACGCGAAGACTCTGGGCTTCCACTCCGCCGAGTGGGAGTAAGCATCTCCCATGAAATCGAAAATTGGCACGGAAATTCCCGATGACCTCGTCGCCCTGCTCAATCCAGACGACGGCCTCGAAGGCCGGTTGGGCGTGCTCAACAGCCTAGTTCAACCAGCCAATGCCGGAGAACTTATCAAGCTCGCCGCCCTCGCTGAAGAAGAGATTTCTGCGTTTTTTTCACGCTACCTCGCGCACCCCAAACACGCCAACGACAAAGACGCCAAGACCAACAAGGGCACCAAGTTCAGCGACAAGATTAAAGCATTAAAAAAGGTTGTCCCTAAACTCGACGCCGATAAGACCAATCACGAAACACACTTCGAATTTCTTGACGCACTCCGCGCACTCCGTAACACGGCTGCTCACAGCTCAGGTCTCAGCATGGCCGACGCCCAGAAGCACGCGGCCAACCCGGTTATGGTTCAGATCACCGCCGACTTCCCCAAGCAGCTTTGGGCAGGTGTCACCTCACTACGCGATTATCTCGCAGCATTGCCCTTGTGAACTCCAACCGAACGCCTAACCATGCGCTGTAGCGATCTCTTCCGTGCGACACTGCACCTGCTTCCACCGCTGCCTTTCCGCGCTCCATGCAGGTATCGCGCCTACCTCCTTGTTCGCTGGGCTTGAGTTCGGCAGGCGTTTTTCCACCCTTTTTTAATCCGATGAAACAGCCCCACATTGACACAGCAATTGATAGCTATCTTGAGCTAGAGGAGCGCTTTGAATCATTCCTCCGAGCGGTGCCATACAATGCCAGTCATCTCCGAGTCCATTCTCCATTGCTCGCCTCAATCCTACTCGACGCCTGTAGCCTTCTCGAATCGGTTCTCAAAGCGGCAATGGACAATACCCGATACGACGTGATTCCAAACATCGCCGTCATTCGACCAAAACGCACAACGACTCACCCGCCTTATCTGAACATCAATGACATCCGAACCGTTTTCAGACCAGACACGTTCTATGCTAAGCCCGTCTGGTTGCTTACTCTCGGCGTGCGGTCATTTCCGTGGTATTCGTGGCAGACCATGAACAACCAACCTTCATGGTGGCGCGCTTAAAACAAGGTCAAACATGCTCGCCTCGAAAACGCTAATAAAGCTACTCTCGGCACTGTGATGCACGCGATGAAGGCTCTTTTTCTCGTTATCGTTCAGACCCTCGATTTCCGCGAGACGCTTGTCATGCGAGGCATAATTCGCAGTCGTGGGATGACTGTCGCTGCTTTGCGCCCCATTGCTGCCGTGTGGGAACAACTCGTGACACCTGGAACCGTCATCGGTGCAACGCCACTTTTTGGCTATAAGTTCCTTTCCGCCGACGGCATCGGCCACGCGGAGGATACATCTTACTTCCTGTGACCTAGCACCTCTATTACCAATGCTTATCCTTCATTCTACCTCAACCCAGCGATCCACACTGGCCCCAGCTAGTGGGTTCCCATCGTTTGATCGTTCGCCCAAGCAACACGCCACCCGATGAATGACTCAACCAAGAAGGCAGCACAGGAGTTGTTGGCTGATCCACTTAGCTCTGTCACTCGAACCGCGAAGAAGTCCATGTTCGTGTTTGCTTCCTTGTGCTGTCTCATCAGCTACACTGGAGTAGTTCCAAAGGAGGCGACTATTCTTGGCTTCAATTTTCCTGGACTTACCCCCTCCTTAATACGTTGGGTTTTACTGCTACTTCTCGTTCATAGCTACATCTCGTTCCTTGTTCATCTGGTCGCAGACTATCTTCGGCATCGGATACTTAATGACCGCTACAATCTTGCCGTGGCGCATGAGGTGGACGAGGCTTGTTCCACGCCACCTGATGATCAGCGTGAGTATCTCGAGAGCGAGTTTCGTGACATGACTGGCTACCGAGAGCTGACAGTTTCCACGACGGTCACGAAGGCGACCAGTTTTGCAAGAGTCGCCCTAGATTTCGGGTTCCCAGTACTGTTCGGCTTTTCCAGTATTATTTACTTCTTCTACAAGCTACCATGATCACGTTCACAGCCGCAACGAGGGCGAACGAAACGGATGCTGGCAACGGATTGAATGGCATCTGTCGTGTCATCGGCGTTTCTCGCTCGCCGTCGCCTGATACGAAGCGTTCGGCTAACCAACAGAGCCACTCGTGATGCCAGAAGTCCCCGCAGTGCTTGTTTCGATTGCGGAGGTCGCTGACGATTTGCAGTCCCGTAAGCAATCCATATTCCGCATCGTTCGCAGGCTTGGCATTCAGACTACGAAGCAAAGAGACCCAGACCGAGGGAATCAGCTCGTTGATTTGATTGCAGTCACAGATGTTCAGTCGGTCAGAGATGCGCTTCTAGCTGGTCGTCGAGTGGCTGCTTCCGATCAGTCCAGCCTCAGTCTCGATGGCGAGACAGGCTATTTTTACATCATCCAGCTAGAGCCAGAACATGATAGAGGACGATTCAAGGTTGGATTCACGACCGACGTCGAGGGACGGCTTGCTAAGCATCGTTGTTCCGCACCGTTCGCAGTTTGCCTTCGGAGTTGGCCGTGTCGCAGGACTTGGGAAAGAGCGGCTATGGATTGTGTGGCTATAGGTTCAGAGCGACTTCACAACGAGGTTTTTCGTTGTCCGGACCTTGAACACGTTCTTTCGAGAGGCGATAGCTTTTTCGCACTGATGCCAACACTAGATGAGCCTGATTCCGCGAACGAGGCTGAACAATGACGCTGCTGGTCGAAGGGAGGGGCGCTTTTTGTCTTATCAAAGCTCATCGTGACAGGAACATCACTTCGCTTCGTTCATGCCCACCGCCGCCCTTCCCGTGCCAGAGCTTAAAGGCTAGGCGTTTTTTCGTGTAAGATGCCAGTGTATGTGACTGCTGCTTTTACTGGCCTGCGCCGTGGCGAACTGCAAAAACTGGAGTGGCGAGATATTGAGCTTGCCGCAGTGAATCCGTTGATTCGTGCACGGGCATGCTGTTATAAAACGCGGATCAAAAGTGTAGCGGATCGCGGATCAAAAGTGAGTCACCTCTGAGCGATTGAACAGGTGTTGGGCATGTTCGTCAAGGCTGTGATGAGCTTCGTGCCTGCCTCGATCCTGAGAGGTGGCTGGAGCGGAGCGGCAGCCGACGAGCAGGATCGACCGCCGCCCCCTCCTGATCATTATCACCTGCGTTTGAGTCGTGCTTTGGCGTCCTTGAGCCGGTAACTCTCACCATTGGCCTCCATGATGTGCACCCGGTGCGTGAGCCGGTCGAGCATCGCTCCGGTGAGCCGTTCGCTGCCAAGCACCTCCGTCCAGTTTTCAAACGGCAGGTTCGTGGTGATGATCACGCTGGTGCGCTCATACGCACGACTGATGACATCGAAGAGCAACTCCGCCCCAGCCTTGGAGAACGGCACGTAGCCAAGCTCATCAAGGATCAGCAGTTCGATGCGTTCCATCTGCTTGAGCAGCCGCCGCAGACTGCGGTCTTCACGCGCCTCCAGCAGTTGTGTCACCAACCCGCTGGTGGTCATGAACCGGACTCTGCGCCCTTGCGCGCAGGCCATGTGTCCCAGCGCAGTGGCCAGATGCGTCTTGCCGGTTCCCGGGTTGCCCACCAAGAGCACGTTCTCCCGGCGTGTGATGTATTCGCCCACCAGGAGTTCACGCACCAGAGGCTCATTGATCGAGGCCTGGGCTTTGAAGTCGAAGCTCCCGATGGTTTTGATCACCGGGAAGCGTGCATCCTTGATGCGCCTCTCCGCAGCTTTGCGCTCCCGTTCAATCAACTCGCGTTCAGTCAGCCGCAGCAGATAGGCAGGATAGTCACAGCGCTCCTGCGCACAGGCGGCTGCCACACTGGCATAATCACGCACGAAGGTGGGCAGCTTGAGCACCTTGAGATGATGCTCCATGAGGCCCCACTTTTCGTGGTGGTTCGTAATGTGTTGATTGTGTGCATGTTTGTTCATGCACGTGGCAAAGCTTATAGCATGGAAATGCACAGGTGTGAAACTTTTTGTCATGCATTTGTCATGCGGAAGTAGCCAAAGAGCTTCAATGGGCTGCCCATGAAAGGGGATGACTCGGTCGCCATCGCGGAGCTCTTTCACGACAGTGCCAACTATCCCC
Organism: uncultured Verrucomicrobiota bacterium; assembly: GCA_903848465.1. Classification (GTDB taxonomy): domain Bacteria; phylum Verrucomicrobiota; class Verrucomicrobiia; order Verrucomicrobiales; family Verrucomicrobiaceae; genus Prosthecobacter. The sequence goes on along the minus strand of CAINGK010000070.1, from coordinate 97,673 downwards.
ATAAATGTCCGACCCCATGTAATAAGATCGTGTGCATTACCCCATGAAACGAAACGCCCGCGAATTTATCCATTCCACCACAACCCTGCTTGATCATGTCCTGCCAACACTCACGCAGGAAGAACAGCACGAGCTGCTGGATGCGCTGACGGGCGAGATCGAGGAACGCCTGGATGCCTTGGTCGAGGTTGTTGAATCATGAATGCCCCCGTTGCCATCATCAGTGACATTCATGGCAACCTGCCAGCCTTGCAGGCGGTCATCGACGACATCGAACAGCAAGGCATCCAAGAGCGGGTGTGTCTGGGCGACATGGTGGGTTATGGTGCACAACCGTCTGAATGCATTGAACTGCTGCTGGCAAAGAATTTTCATGTGGTCATTCAAGGCAACCATGACGCCTATGTCGCTGCCGATGAGGATCCATCGAACGTGAGTGACGAAACAGCGGAGGTCATTCGGTGGACGCGGAGCATGCTCACACCTGAACAACGAACTTGGCTTGGTGCGCTGCCGTTGACCTGGCAAGGTAAAGACTATGAGGTGGTTCATGCGTCGCTGCATCGGCCTGAGGAGTGGGGCTATGTTTTGGAACCATCTGCCGCCGCACTGCATTTCGCCCACCAGCTAAAGCCCCTCTGTTTCATCGGCCACTCACACCAGCCAAAAATGTTCGTCGAGGGCGAGGACCGCGCCGTTGGCATTACCAGCCTGGAATCCGTCCGCCCCACCAGCAAGCAAGTGGTCAATGTTGGCTCGGTGGGGCAACCACGCGACAAGGATGAGCGTGCCTGCTATGTGGTTTACCGCCGCGCCGAGCAGGACGTTTGGTGGCGTAGGATTCCGTATGACATCCCTTCAGCACAGAAAGCCATCATAGCGGCAGATTTGCCGGGCAAGTATGCCCATCGTCTGTTCTTCGGGCAATAGCTCTGGGTTGAAGATTTCTCATTTGATGGACTTCATAATGCCCGGCCACTCCTGACACTCTGCATTGTTTATGGACCCCCGAGATGGTGGATCAAGCGGTGGCTTCGTTGCTTGAGGTGCTCACCTGAAGCAGAGAGAGAATGCGATCTTTGATTGCGGGAGCCATGAATCATCACATGATCTCGGAGCAGTTCAGGATCATCGACTCTGAAATCTGCTATCTCCGGGTAGTCATCCATGAATTTTAACACCTCGTCGATATTCAACACTCGTAGCGCGGCAAACAGGGACTCATGAAGTGGCAAGTCTCTTTGCGCGCCTCAAAGCACACGCGTGCCAGACCCTGCGTTCGTGCAAAATTGCTAAATCCTTTGCTGCTTTCATCGACCACCTGCGTCCTTGATTTGCGAAGACATCGTTTAGGAGCGAACAAATGTACTCCCTGATCCTGGGAGCGGTGACGTACAAATATTCGCGGTGCCCCGTTTGCTCATCGCCGCTGAAATCTGGCATTTCCGAGCATGTATCCACCATCCCCAACACCTCGTCGATATTCAACACCCGTAGCGCGGCAGCCAGGGCTTCATGCAGCGCCGGATGTTTCGATTTCAGTGCCGCCGAAAAGTCAGTGCTGCCGCTTTGATCGGAGGCATCACGGCATGAGACGGTCCAGTTGATGAGGAACATCGTGGCGACAAACAAGCGTGTCTGGCAAGGTGCTGTGCCGGAGGAAGCCCGAGTCTGCCAGCTCAGGGAGTCCATTTGGGCACGAGAGATCCACAATCCCGGACCGCCATCTGCGCCAACAGCGGCCTCCGCAAAACGGTCGAGGTGTTGATGGAGTTGCTCAGACCAATTCGAGAACGGACCGTTCCAGGTGATGCGCTTGAGGCAGTGTTCGGCGTGTCTGGCGAACCAGTTCTCGGTGTTCGCCATTATCAGCAGGTCCGCAGCGCTAGAATCTTCCGTTGTATCCGGGGCTTGTTGCACAGGCTCATGCGCAGGCAGACCTTTCAGGATGTGAAAGCCTGGGATCAGGTTGAGGGCGGTGCCAAGGAGTTCTCGACGTTCAAGGTTTGGGAACATAAGGATGGCTGGTTATGGATTGTTGCGGCTCAAGACCTCTTGAAGCCGATTTTCTGGAGAAAAGAGCGTGTGGGTTCGGTTTGCGGGCCGGTGGTGGCACCGACTTCATGGGCCTGTTCGATGGCACTGAGCACGGTTGGGGCTCCGGCTTCACCCGAGATTGCTGACCTGGCGGCTGCGAGCCATTGCTGCTGCTGCGGTGTGGCGGCGTATCCTGCTGCGCCGTCGGCCCAGATGCGGTTGTTTTCGACGTGAATACGCATCCAGCCATGCCGAAACATGTCTGCGTAACCCCAAGGGATTGGCCGGTCCGATTCATCGGATGCGGCTTGGACGTACTGAGCGCTTTGCAAGTGATCGCTCACCTCGAACGCTGCGCCGTCAGCACGGAGCCAGTAGCGCTGGTCGGGGCGCACTGACTCCGGCGGTGTGGTCAGGTGAAGCGATTCCATGGCAGGAGATGTGTGGTAGTAGATGTCACGAAGAAGCGGAGCGACACCCTCTGTGATACCGGCCAGCCCGGCCACATGCAAAAGTCCGCACTTTCTGCCGGTGCAGTTCTTCGCAAACGATGGCCGTGGGGGAATCGACCCCGCAGAAGGTGTCGTCTGAACTGGACGGGCGGGTGGGATCTGTCTGGGTGGATTCGGATGATGTCATTCACCACCTTACCAACCCATGAGTGCCAGATCTTGGCACCCTTCTCTGCTGTTAAACATTACAAACATTAGTGAAGGGCGCTTCGTTTAGGAGCACATCTGGAATTGTAAATGCGTGCCACAATCAGGACCGCTCTTCCACAGTCCCGTCATTTGAAACGAGAAGCATGGTTCCTGCTGCAGGATGCATTTTGCACGCCCGCTGTTCAAAATGAGGTGTCGTTCAAGCAGTGGTTTTAATCAAATGCCGTTCAAGAAACTCCTTTGCCAAAGCGCGATAAGCCTCGGCTCCACATCCCTGAGGATCGTACTCGACAATGGTCTGACCGTAGCTGGGAGCCTCGGCCAGAGCGGTGGATTCGGGAATCGCCGTGGGGTAGGCCACATTGCCGGAGACGTAAGGTTGTGCGAGGGCATGCAATTCATGGGCAATTTCTTTGAGCTGACCCGCATCGCCATTGAACCTGTTAATCACAAAGCCTCCCACATGCAGCCCCGGATTGACCCCACTCTCAATGACCTGCTGCATCTGGCCTAGCAAACAGCTCACAGCAGGCAACATCATAAATCCCGGCTGGAGCGGGACGAGCAATTCATCCGCCACAGCCATGGCGGCGCTCGTCATGACGCCCATAGAGGGTGAACAGTCCAAGAAGATGCAATCAAAGTCCGGGAGCACACACAACTCCGCCATGACCTCACGCAGCCGGGTCAGGTGTTGACCGCGCTGGACGAGGCAAACATCCACGCTAGCAAGCTCATAGTGAGAGCGAATGACGAACAGGTTCGGCAATCGTGTGCTGCGGATGACCCCTCTGGGTGACGTGCCGTTCACCAGCGCCGAATACAGGCTGCCTCCGGGTTCCGTGGCAAGCCCCAAAGCTGTGGTGGCGCTGGACTGGGCATCCAGATCAACGAGGAGGACACGAGTCCCCTTTTCGGCCAAACTGGCGGCGAGATTGACGGCGAGGGTGGTTTTCCCCACGCCTCCAAGGGGGCTGAAAACGGCAATGATGCGCATGGTTGGAAAATGCTGGTTGATCGTTCTGGGTGGTGGTGGGTTTGCTCATCCTCCGCGTTGCTGATGAGCGAGCAGGTCTTCGAGTGTGATCAACCATTGGATCTTGTGGGCACGTGCTTCAGGCCCCTCGGGGGCTTGTTTCAAGGAATTGATGACCTCCACCAAGTAGTTCCTGCCCTCTGGCGGGGTGTGGCGCTGGATGCGCTGCTCGTAGAGCCGTTTGTAATGGGCGCTGCGCTTTTGCAGAATGTCCTTGGTGATCAGATACGAGTACACCAGGATTTTCGAGCTGCACGGCAGGCAGCCCACGTGGCTGCTGCACATCGCATCAATGAGCTTCATCCATTCCTCCAATTCCACGGCTGGCAGGGAGCGCAGCACCGGCACCAGCCGGTTGAAGTCGGCCATGCCTGCATGGCCTGCCCGGAAGGCGTGGGGCGTGTGCTGGTGGTGCTGATTGTTGATGAGCCTGCGGATGGTCTCGGGATCACGGGCGTGGAGCAGGGCGTTTTCAGAGGTGTTGGATGGTGTCATGCCCGAACTTCGCACATGGTGAGTGCCAGATCATGGCACCCAAGGGTCGAGGTCGAGAAATTTTTTGTATTCATGTGGGATGGCAGCCGAGAGCCGCCGGAGCCGTAGTCCGTGATGACGTGTGGCCCATTTTTGGATGACAGAGCCTCTCCAGGAATTTTTGTAATGCTGCAATTGTCCCCGATACGCACCCTCTAGAAGGAACTCCGTCAATCCAGCCGGATTCTGGCACAACGTCCGGAAAAGAATCGCATCTGCACGATTGAAGTCGGTCCAATTACCGCCAAACGCAATGCCTGGCTGGATCACCGCGATGACCTTCGGGCGGCAGTGATTTTGGTTGAAGAGGTTTTGATATGTTTCGACTCCGTCCCCTGCCAATTTACAGAAGGCTGAAGCGCTCAGGCCCCCACGGTTCGCGATGCACCTTCGAGCCATCCCGCTCCAGCACCGCCCACAGGATGAAGGGCGGCTTGAAGCAATTCCGATAACAATTCGGGTCGCCATCACGACGCCCAACGTTCAGCGGCGGCCACCCTTGTGGAGCCACCGCCTCCTCTGGCAGGGGGCTGGTGAAGGCCACGCGGTAGCCTTTGAAGCCGAGTTTCGGATCATGGAGCTGCCTCAGCACTTCCACTTCTCCGACGGCGTAGTCCGCATAGATGAAGACGTGAACGACGCCCACCTGCTCCAGTCGCGGCAACTCCTGCACCGGATCGCCATCCGTCCCGCACGCTGGATAATACAGCGAATCACATAACACCTCTTTTAGCGGGAACTCACTGCCTGCGGAAGCGTCCAGGAGCCATTGTGGCGAGTGTGCTTTCATACAGCGCTGTCCGTGCAACAAATGATGCTCAAGGGTTTTCGAGGAGCACAAGTTCAACACCTTTGAGCGCACTGGAATATCGCTCTTTGACGACATCATGGGTGAATTGATGTGTAACAAAGAAAAACTTATGATCTGCCTGAGCGTTCTGTAGCTTCTCGAAGTCTGCCTTGAAGGAATTCCTCTGATTGGCCCCGAGATCACGCCTCGCCTTCTCGTAAGGAACAGTAGTCTTGATTTCACCAACAATGCGTTTGCGATCCGATGTCAGAACATCAATGTCCATGCCCGCAGATCCTTGAGCCTTCGCCGCAGCATCAAAGCCGGGTATGCAAAAACGCCGCTGTAAAAACTGACGCGCCAGTATGCAAGCTATGAGAGATGCTTCATTAGCAAGGTTCCCTTGAATGCCGATGATCTCATCTACCGACTTTTTCAGCTCAAATATTTTGGTGCCGTCAACGATGTTCATTGATCCGAAATAATCACGAAGTGCTCTTAACTTTTGAGTCGTTTTATTGAGTGCTTCCGTTTCATTTGCGGTTAATTCGGTTGGCTTATGCATGGTTGTTTTGGTTGGGTATGGGCTTATTGGCATGTAAATCAATGCACATGGCTTGTCCAGTGCTTCCAGATCATCACCATCGCGGCGGTGTCCAGCTCGCAGTATTGCAGCAACAACTGCTTACGATTGCTTTTGAATTCCTCGGTGAGGCCCTGAAGGAAGATGAGTTCCTGGTAGATGCGGATGGCTCCGGTGCCTTCCTTGACAGACTCATCATCGTCTTTCTCTTCACCCAATGGCAGTTCCGGCAAGGTCTTGTAGGGATCGAGCACCTGACCGGATGCATCCGCCCGGTAATACTTGGCGAACCATGGATGCTCCCACAGTGCCGGTGAGTGACGCCATACGGCTGGCAGCACCGCCTTGATGGACGTGCGTCCCAGCATCTCAGGATGGAAGTAGTGTGCCAGAGCGAGCTTGTGCAGGTCACGGATGCGTGGTGAATGGTCACGTTTGCCTTTGGTGTTTTCGGGGCCGAGAAGCTGGTCGATCCAGTCAGCGAGATCGTTGAGCTGCTTAACCTCGGAGAAGCCAGACAGGCGCAGCGCTTCGCCTTGCTCGGCGGCAATCCATTCCCCGATCTGCTCCATCACCTTGCGGAGCGTGGTCTGCTCATAAGGCGACCACACATACACCGTGCCTGTGTCACCGATGCAGTCACGCAAAGTCCGGGCGAATGTGAAGTTCGGAAAATCGCGTTCGGTATTGAGCCATTCCTGGTGAGTCAGCTTGTCCTGGTGGTCGATAGTATGGCAACTCCATTGGAAGGCGACCCGCTCGTAAGGACGAAGACCCGCGTGATGCGGCAGGACGACATCACAGGCTTCAAAGTCGAGAAAATGAAAGGGCCGGCCGGGATCGTCCTCGTGACTCTTGAGTTCGTTCTGGAGTGCCTTTGGCAGATGCTCGCTGCCCTTGCCGAATGAGTTCGACCACTGCATGTGACGGCGCTTCGTGTAGGAACCCTCGTTGCCAAGTTGATCTTCCTTGAGATCAAGCAACGAGGCTTTCCCAGCGAGGATGAGATCCGGCACGGGATCATGGAATTTGGTCGTTCCGATCTGCCCCACCCGGTGCAAATCAAGAATATGCGGCTGGACTGATGCCATGCTGCCCCAGCATTCGGCAAAGCCATGAGGTGTCTTCTCTTTGCCGGTTCCGAAGCGGAATTCGCATTTGCGGCAGGTGTTGTAGAGATCGGCCACCGACTCCTGAACTCGCACAACCTGAGTCTCGGGACCGATCAGCGCTGCCAGTTCGTCGGCCCGATGCATCACGCGGTCCATGAGGAGACTGGTTTCGCTCGCCACATTCCGTTCAGTTAGCATCGACGTGCCCTTCAATTGCTCAAGATCGCCCGAGTAGCGGACGTTGGGACGGGACTTGGGTTTATCGTTGTCCCGTATGGCGCTGAAGTGGGCCAGTGTCTCGTTGACTGTGGCCTTGCAACCTTTGTTGACCACACAGAGCCAGGGCTTCACCTCAAACTCCGGGAATGCCAGCCTCAGCACATGAAGCTGAAACGTCACGTCAAGGAGATAGGGCATCCACTTGGCGGCGACTTCTCCATTCTTCTTCAAGAAGGGTGACCCGCTGTCATCTTCCTCATCCGCGTCATCCGCATTGATTGAAGACGACTTCACTTCAATGAGGTGCAGGGTTTTGCCCTCGCGGCGCAGGATGTCGATCCGGGCGTAAAATTTTCCAACCAGCGCGGCGGCCTCAAACACCACTGCATTGTCGTTTGCCATCAGAAGTTCCCGCGTCCGGCTGAAGGCACGCTGTGGGTCGCGTTCATCCACCAAATCCACTCCCTGAGGATACTTGGCTTTCGCCACGGTTTCGACCATGAAGCCCGAGTTGGCGAGGAACTTCATGTACTCGTTGTCATCGAGCGTGGTGGGATACCCTTGCTTGCGGTAATACAGCTTAGTGCGGCAGTCGAAGGCGGTTTTGAAGTCGGTTTTGGTGAGGAAGGGAGTGGGCATGGCAGTGGTTGTTTACATGAAGAGGGTGAACAGCCAGATAAGCAGGGCGACCACAATCACCGCGCAAACGAACCAGCAGGGCAGGAGGATGAGTCCCCAGCCGGCGGTGAATTCACCGGTGAGTTTCAGGATGATGAGAAGCGCCTGCACACACAGGACAGCCACAGCGAAAAGAATGGTGAGCAGGTATTGCATTGGGGTAAGAATGGATTGGTTCAATCCTTAATCTCTGCCGAGTGCCATATCCTGACACTCGGCAGGGTGGTTCCTCACTCCTAGGCCGCGAGACCCAGGGTGGAGGAAGGTGGAAGATGTTTATCCATGAGGAACCGGAATAAACGTTTCCCCATGTTCGAGAACCCTCCAATCGACTCCTTGGTTTTGGAGAAAACGACACAATCACTGGTTTTGTTTGCTTCGATCATGCCCCAAGGATAGAGGCGGTGAAGTGCCAGATCCTGGCACCCAAGAGAAACCTCAAGAAAACCTCCACCATGCCTGCTTCACCCGGCAAAGCCTTCAAGACCCACCTAGGCGCATCAAAGCCAATGATCGAGCGAATTAGTGCTCTCGTCGGGTTGTTGCAGACCAAAGGCGCAGCCACTTCGCGAAAAGAAGTGGTCAAACGGCTTAACCGTAAGGGATACCGCCAAGCCAGTGTGCGCACGGTTCAACGAGACATTAATTTTTTGAAGCGGCACGGCTATGACATCCAATTTTCCAAAACCAGCGGCTACACATGTCGAGGTGGCGAGGAATTGATGCGCGATCTCCTAGTTGAGAGAGATGAACTGCTTCCTAGTCTGGCATTAACGAGAGCGCTGATTAGTAGTGTTGCGAAGCTCGACCCAGCCAGCGGGGTGGATCTGCTCCTTGCTCAAGTCGGCGATGTCCTTGAACGCCAGGGGCTTGGAATCAGCGATCTAAGCGCATGTATTTCAACGACTTCGATGGCAATGTCTCAGAGGCTTGTGCCCGTTTTCCGAACTCTAGTCAAAGCGGTGATTCAACGACATCCTGTAGAAATTGGCTACATGGGAAATAGCGATTTCGACACGAATGAGCGTGTCATAGAACCGTATCATCTTCTTGAAAGCGAGGGACGCTGGTATTGTATAGCTTTTTGCCGACAAGCGGCACAGCTTAGAACTTTCGCCGTATCACGTATGGAGGAAGCAAAGCTCTTTAGCGAATCATTTGAGCGCCCGGAGAAAATGAAAAATGCAGACTTTTGGGAGAAGCGCACAAGCATCTTTGGCATCTGGCATGGAGACGGGGAGCCAATTAAGGTGGAGCTGAGGATGACCGGCTACGCAGCAAGGCTCGTTCAGGAGTCTGGGTATAGACCGCAGGCCATGAGATGTATTTCTCAATCGGCTAACCCTGGAGTGGTCAGGCTGAAATTCGAGTGTCACCGTTTTGAAGAACTCGTTCCTTGGATCATGAAATGGGGACCATATTGCAAAGTGTTGTCTCCTCCAGAACTGGCAGAGCAAGTCCAAGATGTTGCTCTTAGAACAGCCGCACTCTACTCTTCCGAGTGAACTGTCTTTTCACCCCTTCCAACGGCATGAAAAGCCATGGGTGTCTTTTGATCTCGAAGAATAAACATCTCGGATTAGGAATGCAGGCTGAGCCGAAGTGTTCCCTGTTCGCTCATTTTTTCAAAGCATTGAGAAGAGAACCTCAATCTTTTACACGCCGGAAGCATATCCAGCCCTCTTTAAGATTCGGTTGATAAATGAGACCGAGCAAGGCTATCCAGCCCTTTAATCCTGCATCGGTGAGGCGCATCCATAACAATGGAATTTGCACCATGCCCAAGATCGTGACAAACGGTCCTGGTGTCTGATTATAACCCAAGCTTGCAGACACGAACGACATTCCCAGAATCAAGATCAACAGAATTACCAAATATTGCCAGCGCTTCAACCGATCTGACTGTGGACGATTTTTGGCTCTACGCTCCGCGTTGACCTCATGGCGAACCTCATGCTGGATGCGGCGCTTCGTCTCCTGCATAGGCCTCTCGTTCGTGCCGCTGCGCGTCCTTGGGGCTTGTGGCAGTGCCCGGTGCGGCATCGGTGGCAACGAATGTTTTGGCGCGAGAGCTTGCTGTCTAGGCTTGCCTCTATCTTCAGCGGCAGGCAAATGAGTGAAATCTCCGCCTCCTTTCTCAGTCGAAATGGCATGGCTTTCCTGCCGTTGATCTATCTGCCTATCCCTACTCCTAGGCCCAACTGGCGGCGGCACTGCGGTTTCACGCTGAAACATCGGGCGTGGTGCATCAGGATCACCAACGAGGCGCAAATGAATCGTGACAGTTTTAGACAGATCATACTCAATTGGGGCCGCTTCGCTAAAATTTTGGTCACTCTGGCCACTCAACCCGGTTCCCCCCGAGTGTCCGCTGCTTGGGCCAGGGGGCTGACCAAGCACCCCATCCTGAAGAGAACTAAAAATCAATTTTTCAGGCTTAAAGACCACGGTCAGCAGGCCAAGTTGGTCAGACTCTGAAATGCCCGCTTTGCTGGCCTCAAGCGAACCGACCTCGTAGAACGTGAACCGACCCGTATCATGGGCGGGGCGCTCAACTACGACGGTCTCCAGAGCGGGTACCCTCCACGCGCCAACCACACGTCCGTCAATCCACACCTCGGCATCACAGCGGGCGCAGGCCCGATTCGTGAGCAAAAGCGTGTACTGGGTGTTGTGCCTCAAATAGACGTATCCTTCTGACTCTCTGCCTTCGGGAACTTTTACTTCGTATGGCTCCAATTTCATAAGGATGATCCTACGGGCATTTTAATGCCCGTGCAAAGCCGGTAGCAATCTGAATTTTCAGGGGTGTCTCAAAGCTCCCAGTTAGACCCAACCGAGAGGCGGCTTGTGCTGCTGCTCAGGGATGAGCGTTTGCGGCAGCAAATTTCAGCCACCGCGCTTGCCGCCTCCATCAAAGTGAGCCGGACAACCATCACTCATATCGAAAACGACGAGTCGCGGCCTACGCTGTGGGTGCTTCTCAAAATTGCAGAAGGACTTGGGGTCAACTTGGCAGACTATCTGGAGCAGGCTCTCAAAAAGCGGACTGTCTCTGCAAAGTGACTACGGGCCGGTCACCCGCTTCATTCAGCCCAGCGCATGCGTGCAATGCTCGCATATTTTCTTTGAAAACCGGCAAAAAGGCTCATTTCGCTGCTTTGAATCAAGGGGGGCTTGAGTTGTCTCAAACATGAGAGGGCCGAATCTGAACCGAATAGACGAAATCGAAGGGATAGATGTATATGACGTGGTGCGTCTGCCACTGCCTGCCTATGAAACCGCGCCCCGACCGCTCCTTGCTCAATCCTGACGATACAGCGCGAGCGGAGGCGTATTCCGCGATTGACGAACTCATCCGCAGCGCCCTGGCCTACCACACGCCAGAGCGGTTTGTGGAACTCATGAAGTTCACCCGCAGGCTGCCGAAGTATTCGCCCTTCAACTGCATGCTGCTCCACATCCAGAATCCGAACCTCAAGTATGTGGCAAGGCCGCAGCAATGGGCGGCCATTGGACGCAAGATCAAGCCCGGCGCACGCCCGTTGGTGATCCTCGCGCCGATGCATCCGGTGATGTTCGTTTTTGAAGTATCCGACACCGAAGGTGCTCCACTGCCGCCAGAAATTGAGCGCGAGATCGAAGACCCCTTTGCGGTGGAAGGGTTCATTGAGGCGAAGACATGGGAACGAGTGCTCCGAGGCTGTGGCGGCTTGGGCATCGTGGTGAAGGAGGAACCGCTCGGCAACAATCTCGCCGGGGATGTCCGCCTCATTGGCGTGGAATCTTCCAGATACCTGCTGCGCCTGAACGCTGCACACGACAGCGCGGCACGCTTTGCCACCCTCGCCCATGAGCTTGCCCATCTGTTCTGCGGCCACTTGGGCAGGACGGAGAGCGACTTCTGGGAAAAGCGGGACGACCTCTCCCTTGCCTCACGCGAACTGGAGGCCGAAGCCGTGGCCTATCTTGTCGCCTCACGCTTTCGGCTGAATACCGCCTCCCAGAAGTACCTCTCGATCTACCTCACGCCCGGCGTGACGCTGCCGCCATACAGCATGGAAACCATTCTCACCGCCGCCGGAGCCGTGGAACTGATGGCAAAAGGCCAACTACCCGGCAAAGAACGCGCCCGCCGTCGCAAGGCCGTGGAATCCAAACCGCGTTCATAGCCTAAAGCTGTAACGACCTTGTAACGGTTTTTTGCCTCATTTCGGTGCATTTTGGCGCATTCAGGTGCTCAAACGAACAACTTGATAAAAAGAGCTTTTTGAAGCTGCATCCCTTGATTTACAAGGGTTCCAGCCGATTTTCGGCTGGTGCGCCCGCCAGGAATCGAACCTGGATATGCGGCTTCGGAGACCACCATTCTATCCGTTGAACTACGGGCGCGTTGTTACGGGGGCGATGCTTCGCATGGGCACCGGAGGGCAGCAAGTCGTTTTCAGGGCGATATGCTGTCCTTTTTTACAGCAACTCGTGTTTGTGAGTGCCAGCCTTGGCAGAGGATTGAAATTTGTGCCAGCGGAAGGGCTCGATGACCTGCCCCCAGAAGGTTTTGGGCATGGCGGAACTGATGCCGATATCGGCGGGCGGGCGGCGATTCGCGTCGTCGTAGTAGGTGCCGAAGAGGATGTCCCAGAGCATGAGGTTTTCGCCGTAGTTTTTGTTTCCCTCCCTCAGGTCCTTGGAGTGGTGCCAGCGGTGCAGGGCAGGGGTATTGAAGATGTAATTCAGCCAGCCGAAGCGCATGCGGATGTTGGCATGGGTGAGGAAGCCGATGTAGGCCGTGATGGCCCCGAACCAGAGCACGACGCTCTGGGGCGCGCCGGCCAGGGCGAGGAGCGGGGCGGAGAAGATCGCGCTCTTGAGGGTGTCGATGATGTGGAAGCGGCCGGTGTTGAAGAACCACAGCTTTTTGGAGCTGTGATGCACGGCGTGGAACCACCACAGCGGCATCCACTCATGGGCGATGCGGTGCGCCCAGTAGAGGCCGAATTCGGCGATGACGAGGCCGAGCACGACCTGGCAGAACATGGGCCAGTGATTGGGCCAGTAACCTGTGCCCAGATCTCCGCCGACGACAGCGGCGAGGCCGAGCCAAGTGGCGGAAATGATGAGCAACTGGACGAAGGATTTGGTGAAGGCGGTGTGCGCGAGGTCAGGGATTTCCTGCCCGTCGGAGTGCAGCCAGCTTTCCTCAAACGGATAGACGCGCTCCAGCACATAGAGCAGCGCCGCGAGGCTGAAGTAGGTGATGTTGAAGGCCAGTGGACCGTGACCGCTGGCGATGCCGATCCCGGTGGGGATCAGTGCGGCGATGAGGATCAGGGGCCAGAGGAGGTATTCGAAAAGCGTGCGGAGCATGGGCGGTTTTTTACAAAGCAAGAAACGAGCAAGTTTCCAGTGCGGATGTGGGGAGATGCTGCGCGGGGATTGCGGTGCGGAGGCGCTTTGTTTCTAATGGCGCGGCATGTTTTGTCCACTCCGTCGCTCGGCACGACTTCCGCGATCCTCACTTGCACTCGCACGCGCCGCGTGTTCGATGCACGGCTCATGAAGTCCGTCATCGCCATCGCTCCTGGAGAACTCGCCATCCTTGACACGCCGCAGCCGCAGCCGGGGCCGTACCAGGCGCTGGTGCGCACGGAATGCGCCTGCCTGTGCAACCGCACGGATTCCGAGCTGCTCGGCGGCACCTTTCCGGGCATGGAGGACAAGTTTCCCTTTGCTCTCGGTCATGAGAGCGTCGGCATCGTGGTCGCGGTGGGAGAGAAGGTGAAGAATTTCAACGTGGGCGACCGCGCCGTTGGCGGACTCGTTTTCGATCTACAGCAGGAAGGTGTCGATTCCGGTTGGGGCGGCTTTGGAGAGTTCACGCTGGCGAATGACCATGACGCGATGGTGGCGGACGGCGTGGCCGACGAGGCGCATGGCTGGGTCGAGGTTTTCGAGATTCAGACTCGCGTGGATGCCGACATCCCGCCGGAGCAGGCGGTGCTGCTTTGCACTTGGCGCGAGGTGCTCGGTGCCTTTCGCGACTTCCACCTCCAGCCCGGAGACGATGTGCTCATCTACGGCGCAGGCCCTGTGGGACTCAGCTTTGTGAAGCTCGGCCGCCTCTTTGGCCTCGGTTGGATCGGCATCGTGGACCGCCATGCGGACAAGCAGGCCAAGGCGCTGGCCTTTGGCGCGGATGCGGCCTTTGCCCCCGGAGACATCGCCATCGGTGAACTCGCGAAAATTCGTGGCAAAAAGCTCGATGCCGTCATCGACGCCGTGGGCCATCCCGCCATCGTGCAGCAGGGCCTGCCGCTGCTGCGCCGTGGTGGCTCGCACTGCATCTACGGCGTGCTCACGCATGGCGTGTTGCACATCGACAAATCAAAAGCCGACTTCAACTTCAACCTCTTCGTGCATCAGTGGCCCACGCGCCGTTATGAGAAGGAGTCCCAGACCGCCATCTGCCAGTGGATTCGAGAGGGCACACTCACCTCCGCCGATTTCATCACGCACCGCTTCCCAGTGGGGGAAATCGCTGCTGCCTTCAAAGCCGTGGCGGAGCGCAAGGTGATCAAGGCTTTGCTGGAGTACGCATAGGACCGGACTTTTATAGATGAAGCTGCAAAACTGGCTGTGTTGGTGCATGCGCTTCGTCCTGCCGTTCCTCGGCTGGCGTGTGCCAGTGGTGCTGCTGCGCGGGCCTGCTCGGGGTTCAGGCCGGGAGGTGGTGCTGCTCAGCGCAGGCGCAAAGCCTGACTTCATCCTGGCGCACTTTTTTGCGCAGGAACCCGTGGCGGAGCGCCGCACGCGGGTGCCCGTTTGGCGACTACAGCGGTTGCTGGATGAGTGGCGCGCCGAGGCGGACCTCGTGGCCGTGCAGATCGATCGAATTTTGGCCCGGCTGTTTTTGAGCGGACCCCACGTTTCGGTGCCTCTTTGGGTGGACAGTTGGATGCAGGTGCCTCAGGACTGGCAGTCTTTCTACCGCACAAATGAGAGGGCGCGGGCGGACATCCGCCGCATGCGCATCAAGCATTTTGAAAGCCACTTCAGTCGAGACGAGGCCGACTTTGATCTCTTTTACGAACGGTTTTACCAACCGTATATTCAGGCGCGGCACCAGGACAGAGCAGAGATCGTACCCCGCTGGCGGCTGCGGGTGTTGTTCAAGCAGGGAATGCAGATCCAATGGCTTTGCCTTGGCGGTGAGAAACTGGCCGGGTGCATTGTCCAGGTAGAAGGCAGGCGGTTTCATAGCCTTGTGAATGGTTTGCGCGACGGTCGCCAGGAACTGAAGAAGGAGGGCGCGCTGAGTTCGCTGTATGTCTGCGCGATCATGGAGGCGCATAGGCTGGGCTGCACGGAACTGCACATGGGCGGTAGCCTGCCGAGCCTGCATGACGGCGTGTTTCGTTACAAATCCAAATGGACCACGGGATTATCCCACCATGAAGGATTAGTCAGCGGCAATCTCGTCACGCAGCTGAGCTGGCAGCGGCTGGCGGGCCCCGTGGCGGAGTTTTTGAGTCATACCTCGGTCATTCATCATGACCATTCAGGCTACTCTGCGCTGTGGGCCTTTCCCGTGGAACTGCCGCTCACGGTGGAAAATCTCCAGCAGCAGTACGGCCTGCTCAAGGCGCGTGGCCTGCACCGTTTCCGCATCCTGCTGCCCGGCGGAGTGCCAGTGGGCTATGTGTGCCCTGATGAAGTATGCCTCATCCCCATGTCGGCGGTGGAGCACGGCGGGCCTGATTTGCTAGCGGCCTACATCCACGAAGCATGATCGTTGTTTTGAAAAGACTGCTGAGCGGGTGGATGCGGCTGGTGCTGCCCTTCATGGGCTGGCGTGTGCCGGTGCGGCTGCTTTGCGGTCCCGCACGGGAGTCCGGCAGGGAGGTGCGGCTGCTCGCCGCAGGTGGCGCGGACTGGACGGTGTATGTGACCGGGCGCTTCTTTGCGGCAGAGCCAGTGGTGGAGCAGACGCTCTATGTGCCCGTGTGGCGTCTGCAAAAGCAGGTGGACGAGTGGCAGTCGCGCGTTGACCTCGTGGTCATCGGGATAGACCGCCTTTCAGCGCAGGTGTTTTTGCGGCGGGACTACCTGAGGGTGCCGCAGTGGGTTTCCGCATGGATGCATGTGCCGCAGAATGCGGGAGCCTTTGAGCAGCAGCACTCGCGCACCGAGTCGGATTTTCGCCGTGTTAGAAAGCAAGGCTTTGAGAGTAGCCTCTCAAAGGAGGCGGCAGACTTTGATGTCTTTTACGACCAGTTTTACCAGCCCTATTTGCAGAGTCGGCACCAAGTGGCAGCCCCCATGGCCCCACGCTGGATGCTGCGGCTGGTCTTCCGGCTCGGTGCCCTCCAATGGGAGACCCGCAAGGGCGTGCGCGAGGCCGCAGACCTAGTGGTCCGGGAGGGCAGCTACTACGTGCCCGTGGTCACCGGACTCCATGAAGGGCGGGAAGAGCTGCGTCGCCAGGGCGCGCTGGTAGCTCTCTATGCCCATGCTTCCCAGCACGCACGCGCTCTGGGCTGTACGCGCATCCTCCTTGGCGGTAGCAAGCCCTCTCTGCATGACGGCGTGCTGCGCTACAAGCGCAAATGGCTGGACGGCCTCTGCGAGCACGACGGTCACCTCTCAGGGAATCACGTCATGCTCCTGCGCTGGAACCATTGGGCTGGCCCTGTGGCAGAGTTTCTCAGTCACACGGCGCTCATTCACCATGAGCACGACGGCTACTCCGCCCTTTGGGTCTTTCCTGCCCACCTGCCGTTGACTGCAGAGACTCTGCACAAGAAAATCCATGAACTACAGGTGAAGGGCCTGAGAAACCTCCGCATCGTTCTGCCGGGCATGCCACCACCCGGTTTCAAGGCCCCGCCCGAAGTGCTCTGCCTGGAGCTGGCTGCAGCGGAGCAAGTCGGAGCTGGAGGCATCTCTAGCTACCTAGTGAAACCATAGCCGGGCGAAACGGATTCATTCGATATGGCGAATAGCACACATCCAGATCCCTGATCTGATGGCGTTGAATGATTTGCCCTTGGGGCGATGGTGACGCAGGATCAAAATCTCATTACTTCACATTACATGGTCCGGGAAATCTCTTTTCATGAACATCAGCCAACCATCGCTCAAATGCGACGCGATGCATTCGGGTCGGGACTGAATCATGCCATTGATGAATTTGACGCCGCCGCCCACCACTTTGCTTTTTTCAATGAAGCCAGGGAAATCACCGCGCTTATCCGCCTGCTACGCAGCGATGAAGTTCCAAAGCTGGAACTGCAGTGCGAGTCTTGCGCGCTGGATTTGGCGTGGCCGAGCAGTGGGCTGATCATGGAAACATCACGTGGTTGCGGCAGAAAGGGCGCCTCCGATATGCCGCTGATGCATTTAAGCCGGGCGGTGGGCAACTATGCCCGCCAGCACAAGGCCGCGCACATCGTATCCAAAACGGCCCGCACACTCCTGCCGTTTTATCAGGCGATGGGTTTCCGCATCTTCGGCAAGCCTTTCTATTCCGACTGGTTTGATGATAAGGCCAGGCAGGATCCCAGCATCCCCATCATTTATGACTTTGCTCCCTTACCTGAGGAGGAGGTGTTGGTTTGGTAGCTGGGCGGGGACGGAGGTAGAGCATGTGTCTGTGCGACAGCGCAAGGAATACCTTCTTCGTGAGAGTGCCCGAATGAAATAAGCCTCGAAGGCCGATGGCCTTCGAGGCTTTAAAACTGACATGCTACAGGGACTTTTGCGTCCTAGTGTCGGCCGCGACCACCCCAGCCACCGCTGCTGCCACCGCCATGGCCGCCGCTGCCATTCCAGCCACCGCCACTGCTGCCGGTCCAGCCACCACCGTGACTGCTGCCGAAGCCGCTATTGCTGATGCCGCGATTGCCACCGCCGCTAGGCGGGCTCCAGTTGTGGGGGAACGACTGGCTGACTTGGTTGTGGAAGTTAGAGGGATGGCCATTAAAATTGAATGGCACTGAGTGGGAAGCTTGCAGCATGCCCGACGAGACTCCTGGCATTCTAGAGCCTGACATCCAGTTGTTACCATTCATGTAGTGGTACTGCTGGGTGGGGCGATGATAGTAGGCTCCGTAGCGCGGGTAGTACGAATAGTTGTAGGCGTTGCCACGAGGAATGTAGGCCGACAAACCGCTGGGATAGCCGTACCCGCCATATCCACCGCCATAGCCCCCACCGTACCCGCCTCCGTAACCGCCGCCATAGCCTCCATTTCCGTATCCACCGCCATAGCCTCCCATACCCATGTAGGGATCACAGCTTGTGAGGGTCAAGAGTGCGGTGGCGAGGAGGAGTCCGGCTTTGCCAGACGACAGCAGTGTGGTGGTGCTCATGGCGCACTCATCCACCACTCGCCAAATATTGCAACAGCCGTGCCAGCCCGATTGAGTAAATATTCTGAAGGCCCTGCCAGCCTAAAAATACCGCATGGAACCGGAGTTCCACGCGGTGGCAGTGAAGCGTGATGGATCACCTCAGTCGAGGTCAGCGATGCGCACAGGCTTGCCACCTTGGGCCGCACTCTGGTCGGAGGCAAAGATCACTTCAAAGCTGCGCAGGGCTTCGGTGAAGCTGGTGAGCGGCATATCCTTACCTGCATCCAAGGCGTCAAAGAAAGCTTGGAACTGCGTCTCGTACGGGTGGTCGCTCACATCACCGGAGTCGAGCATCTTCATGGAGAGCTTGCTCCACGCGTGCTTGTCGGTGTGCAGTTTCATGGAGTGGAATTTGTCATCCAGCAGGCTGCCTTGGCTGCCACACAGGTGCGTATGGAAGTAGTAGGGCTGCAGGCAGTCCACCACGGCGGCGGACTTGCCGACGGCACCGTTTTTGAAGTGAATCAGAGTGACGCTGGTCGTGTCGTACTCGTAGGGTTTGAATATCTCGCTCTGCGTCTTGGTAGAGAAACTTGTAACGCTCTCCACTTCGCCATCCATGACCATGAGCAGAGCATCCAGCGCATGACAGCCGGCGGTCAGCAGTGCGCTGCCACCGTCCTTCTTGCCGGTGTTCCAGCGGAACTGCCCGTACCAGGGGCCAATGCCGTGGTAGTAATCGACTTCGCCGTAATGAATGCTGCCGAGCAGGCCTTCATCAACGAGTGCCTTGGTCACCTCAAACTGGTTCGAGAATCGGCATTCAAAACAGACGCAGCCCTTCACGCCATTGGCCTTCGCCGCTGCGACGATCTCGCGCACTTCTTGTAGCGAGTTGGCCATTGGCTTTTCGAGAATGATGTGCTTCTTGGCGTTGGCCGCAGCGACGGCCTGGTCGCGGTGCTGGCTCGGGTAGCTGGAGATGTCCACCACGTGGATGTCCGGATTTGCCAGCATCTCGTCGAGGTTCTGGTAGCTCTTGATCGGTGTGCCGTGCTTGGCGCTCAGTTCCGCGTCGTTGAGCTTGCGGGAGGAGTAGATCGCGGTGACCTGTCCCTGCTTGGTTTTGTTGATGGCTTCGATGTGAGCGCTGGCGGCCCAGCCGTATCCGATGATCCCGACGTTGTATTTCTTCATGGTGTGTGAGGGCATGCTCCAAACGGAGGCTTGAATGTCAATACCAATACCCGGTACGGAAGTGTCTCTTTCGAGTGTTTTTGGACCGGATAAAAAAGCGTTAGGGGGCGCACAACGAATTGTGGCCGGGCAGGGCGGCCATGGCCATTTGAATCGCCAGTTATCAAAACAACAAAGCCGCGTTCATCACGCGGCTTTGCAGAATGGTTAATCGTGGATAAATCCGCTTATTCAGCGTCTTCTTCAGCAGGTGCAGTGTCACCAGCGGCGGAGACGGCCAACTTGACGGTGGCGGTGATCTCGTGACCGAGTTTGACGACGATTTCGAAGTTGCCGGTGCTCTTGATTGGCTTTTCCAGCACGATCATGTGACGGTCCACTTCGATCTTGGACTCTTCGGACAACGCCTTGGCGATGTCGATGGTGGTGATGGAGCCGAAGGCCTTGCCGCCCTGACCGGTGGAAAGGGTGAGCTTGAGCTTCACCTTCTTCAGCTTGGAGGCAATCTTTTCAGCTTCGGCGACTTCCTTGGCTTCACGCTCAGCACGCACGGCCTTGAGGCGTTCGGTATAGCGCAGGTTGCCTTTGGTGGCTTCGTAGGCCTTGCCTTGGGGAAGCAGGAAATTGCGCGCAAAACCGCGCTTCACGCTGACGACATCAGCTTCGGCTCCGAGGCCTTTGATTTGTTCTTTGAGAATGACTTGTGTGTTTGGCATGGCGACGTTTCCCCCGGGGAAAAAGGGGCGCGAAACTACACGCCTCCTAAGCTCTGTCAAAGGCGGATTCTGGGTTCTTTTCAGAGGCGGCCACCTTAAATGCCCATGTTGGCCAGCGTCGTGGCCATTCGGTTCAGGAAGCCCGTTGCTTCCGGGTGTGCCGCCTCGAGTTCATCCACCGAGGAAAGCCACTGGCCTTTTGCCTGACCCGGCTCCGCCGTGGAGGCTTCCGCCTCAGTCTGTTCCAGCAGCTCAAGCAGCTTGGTCTTCGCGGCTTCCGGCAGATCGCCAGCGTCTGCCACCAGTGTCTTGAGTTGTTGCAGTTGCTCTGTGTTCATGGGTTTCCCACTCTGTCACTCCGCAGCCGAAGAGACAAGGTTTTTGCGTCTTCCCACGCGATTGCAGCGCCGTTTCAGGTTGCCACTCGATAGTCAAAGAAACCAAGGCTCGATGGTTGACCACCTGGACGATATTTACTCATACAAGATGGCGCTCATACCCTCGCCAATCCCAGCAACTCCTTCACGCGACCAACATCCGACGCCGAGGTCTTGGCGACGAAACCACGAGCGTGCGCAAAGTGGACATCGGGTTCTTTTTCGATGCGGGTGAAGTCGTAGCGAAGGTTGTCGTTTTGGCGGGATAGACCGTAGCCGCTGCCACGGCGGTCGGGGTAGATGAGAGCGGCGACGGTGGTGTCCTTGCCGATGGTGACAAGATAACGATCAATGCCAGCGGAGGGCTCGTCGGGCATGGGATTGGTGCGGGGGAGGAAGAGGATTTCGTGGTCGTCCACGGTCCAGATTTCCGCATGCTTGGCGACGAAGTCGAGGCGGGTACGGAGATCGCGCAGGTACTCCAGGAGATCGGCACCGATGTAGCTGAGGATTTCCCACAGCGGCTCGCCGGGCTTCAGGCGTTTGGCTTTGGCGAAGCGACGCAGGATGGTGATGTCGATGGGGGAGTTGAGCTTGTTCATGGTGCTGCGGTCCACGCCGAGCCACTTGGCGGTGACGTTGGGGCCGCGTGTGTCGAACCACTCGGCAGGCTCCAGCCAGTCGCAGAACTGGCGGGCATCTTCATAGACACCGAGATGCTGCAGGACGAGGCTCAGCGCGCACACGGGCGGGTGGTCGGCTGGGAATTGATGGTGGTCGAAGTTGTTGCGCTCCGGGGCGTGTTCGCCACCGACATCGACGACGGCAATCGTGGGATCGGCGAGATCCTCTGCCGTGGGTTCGCGGCGCACGATGGGAACGCTATACACAGCGGCGAGGAGGCTGCAGGCGAGGAGTTCGTCTTTATGCGAGCCGCCGGGATGGGTGAGGATGAGGGTCAGGTGCATTGGGGACTGGAGCGGAGCGCAGGTGGTCAAGAGGTCAAGGGATAGTCAAGGTGGTTGACCGGTGACGGCATGATTCCAATCAGGTTTGGCTCTTCACAGTTTCCATTGTTTTTTGGCGCAACGGTGTTTTTGTCTAGCCGCTGGTCCAACCAACCATTTGCGGGAATCGCTTTCGTTATGAAGATGATCTATCGCCGAATCAGCTTCGTCTGCGCCTTGATGACAGGCGCACTCGGAACTCTCACTCTCATTGGCTGGCTCTCAGGATTGGAAGTTCTGGCCAGCATCCGTGAAAAGTACATCCCGATGGCACCCAGCACGGCGCTGGCCTTCACGCTGCTCAGTCTGGTGCTGCTGCTGCGGGAGCGCCCGAAGTTCAGGCGTCCGGTCGCGGAGTTGCTGCTGGTCGTGGTGGGGATTGTGGCCGGTGGCAAACTGGTGGAGTTTTTCAGCGGTAGGAGCCTCGGGGTGGAAGAGTGGCTGGTGGCGGACCCGGTGATGTTTGGCGCGGTGCGCACCGGCCGGATGTCTCCGATCACTGCGCTGAATTTCCTGCTCATCTGCGTGGCTATCCTGGCGCTTTTGAAGGTGCGGCTGCGCTTCTGGGCCGGGCCGGTAGCGGCAGTGGTGCTGGCCATCAGCGGCGTGGTGGTTCTGGGCTACATGCATGGCACGCCGCTGCTCTATGGCGGCACGATCATCCCGGTAGCACTGCCCACGGCGGCGGCGTTTATCCTGCTGGGCAGCAGCGTCATTGCGGCCATTGGGGCGGAGTGTTGGCCGCTACGGAACTGGCAGGGGGATTCCACCCGGGCGCTGCTATTGCGCTGGTTCCTGCCCATGGTGGTACTGGTTGCAGTGGCAGAGGGCTTGCTGCGCACCCACTTGCTCAGCGGCTGGACGCTGAATCCCGCGCTGACCTCAGCTCTGTCCACATTGCTCTACATCCTGATCGTCACCGCCGTGATCTCCCAGGTGGCGCGGTTGGTGGGGAGGCGCATTGACCGGGCGGAGAGCGAGCGCAATGCGGCGCAGGCGGCCTTGGAGGCGCTCAATCGCGAACTTGAACAGCGCATCGCCGAACGGACGCGGGAACTGAGCGCGAAGAATCAGCAGATGGAAGAGGAGCTGACGATGGCCCGCGAGCTCCAAATGGCGCTGCTGCCAGACCATTTCCCCAGAGTTCCGCATTCCGCGCCGGAGTCGGAGAGCGCTCTGAAGTTCTTTTCACTCTATCAGCCGGCAGGTGTGGTGAGCGGTGATTTTTTCAGTGTCTTCCCGGTCTCGGAAACCGGTGTCGGCATCTTCATCTGCGATGTGATGGGCCATGGTGTGCGTGCAGCACTGGTGACGAGCATGATGCGCGCTCTGTTGGAGCAGCATTGCGGTACGGAGCCTGATCCCGGCCGCCTGCTCTCCGAGATCAATCACGGCCTGCATGCAATCCTGAGGCAGGCAGGCACGACGATGTATGCCACTGGGGTGATGCTGATCGCCGATGCCGCGCGGGCAGAACTTCTGTACGCCATCGCCGGGCATCCGGCACCGCTGCACCTACGACGCCATGAAGGCGAGACGGTGCCCCTGGAGCTCAATGGCCGGGCCGGAGCGCTAGGACTGTTCCCCCATGCGGTCTTTGCCACCACACGTACTACTCTGGCTCCCGGTGATCTGATCATGCTTTTCACCGACGGCTTGTTCGAGGTCGAGGACGTCGATGGCGAGCTTTACAGCCAGGAGGATCTGCTACAGTCCGTGGACCGCCGCCGGAATCTGCCCACGTCTGAGTTGTTTCAGGAAATCCTCGCTGAAGTACAGGCCTACACGCAGCGCAGCGATTTCGATGACGATGTCTGCATTGTCGGCATCGAAGTAACGCGGTGTTTGGGCGGAGAAAAGCGGAAAAGTGGCGGGGTTGCGCAAGCTGCAATCCTTGACCATGTCAGACCAGTCTGACGGACTACGGACTCACTCTCCTGGCAACGTTTCCGTCGGCCACGTCTCCAGCCACGGCAGGCCGTAGGCGTTCAGGTCGGCCATGAAGGGATCAGGATTGAGCTGCTCGACGTTCCAGACGCCGGGCTGGCGGTACTCGGTTGGATTGGTGAGAAGCTGGCGCGCGGCGATCATGGCGGGCACGCCGGTGGTGTAGCTGACGCCCTGGGAGTTCGTCTCCTTGTAGCATTCCTGATGGTCGCAGATGTTGTACACGTAGTAGCGCAGCGGCTTGCCATCCTTGCCGGTGCCTTCGATCCAGTTGCCGATGCAGGTCTTGCCTTTGGTGTCGGCACCCAGCGTGCCGGGCTCGGGGAGCAGGGTCTTGAGGAATTCGATGGGGATGATGTCCACGCCCTTGTGCTTCACGGGGTGGATGCCGGTCATGCCGACATTCACGAGCACTTCCATGTGCTTGATGTAGGCATCGCCAAAGGTCATCCAGAACCGCGCGCGGCGCATCGGGATGTGCTTGGTCAAGGACTCCAACTCCTCGTGGTAGAGGCAGTAGATGTTCTTTGGGCCGATGCCGTCGGGGAAGGGGAAGCTGCGCTTAATTTCGAGCGGCTTGGTTTCCACCCACTTACCGTCCTGCCAGTAGCGGCCGTTGGCGGTGACTTCGCGCAGGTTGATCTCAGGGTTGAAGTTCGTGGCAAAGGCCTTGCCGTGATCGCCCGCATTGCAGTCAAGGATATCAAGAGTGTCGATCTTCGAGAAGTGGTGCTTCAGCGCGTAGGCGGTGTACACATTCGTCACACCGGGGTCAAAGCCGCAGCCGAGCAGGGCGGTGAGACCGGCCTTCTTAAACTTGTCCTGATAGGCCCACTGCCAGTGGTACTCAAACTTGGCCACGTCGCGTGGCTCGTAGTTGGCGGTGTCGATGTAATGCACGCCGGCTTCGAGGCAGGCATCCATGATCGTGAGATCCTGGTAGGGCAGCGCCACGTTGATGACGACCTCCGGCTTGTAGCTTTTCAGCAGCTTCACCAGCTCCGGCACATTGTCCGCGTCCACGGCCGCAGTTTGAATCGGGCGCTTCAGTTCTGCGGCGATGCTGTCGCACTTGGATTTCGTGCGACTGGCCAACATGATCTCACCGAACACGTCGGGAAGCTGGGCGCATTTATGAACGACAACGCGGCCAACGCCGCCGGCTCCGATGATGAGGACTCTGTGGGACATGAGGGGAAAAGGGAAAATGAAGAATGACGAAATTAGAATGCCGAAAAAGGCGGGAGGGCGAGTGTAGCAGGCATGGGGGGAATGCAAGCGACGGAAATGGCGAGGACGAGGTCGAGAATGACGCCAAGGAATCATTCTCGATCCTGCTGCCCACACCTTAATGGTGCGCTGCACCGTGTCCTGCCTCCTCACTCGTTCATGTCATAGCCCATGCGAACGCTTTCCAGAACGAGCTAAAGCTCAAAACTACTTGCCAGGCCTTATACCTGTCACTGTCGGCGGGCTGACATCACGCTTGGGTGTCTGCGCGGCGAGAAGATCGGTGAGCATACCGCTGGAGGAGGCGGGCATGAGGGTGACGGTGGCCTTGCCGTTGATGATTTTTTGGGCTTCAAGCACGTCAAACACGGCCTGGGCGACGTCAGGATCGGCGGAGATGTCGCGAAGGGCGTTGCCGACGATTTCGGGGCGGACGGCAGCGGCTTTGGCGAGTTCGACGGCGGCGGTTTTTTCGGCGGTGCTGGTGATGACGCTGACCTGGTTCACGCCGTCCTGCTTGATGGCGGAGGTGACCTGGCGGAGGCGGTTGACGACCTTGCTTTCGATCTGCTTGATCATCATGGCATCGCGGAAGTGGACCTTGCGGATGTAAACACTGCCGAGCTTGAAACCCCATTCATGGGACTTGGGAGTGACTTCGCTACGCACGGTGTCACTCATGACGTGACGATCGATAAGCATTTTGGCGAGGGGCAGGTTGCTGAGGCAGCGGACGGTGGAGTTGCTAACGTTGGCAGAGAGCGAGCCGCGTGGGTCGGTATTTTTAAAGAGGAAGGAGACGGGATCGCTGACGAACATCTCATACCAGATGCCGATGCCCATGGGGGCACCTTCCTCGGAATTCACCGCCTGGCTGCGCAGGTACATTTGATCCAAACGCAGATCGACGATGTTGCACTTACCCAGCCAGTTCACCAGGAAAGCGGCCGGGCCAAGTTTAGCGGGCAGGAAGTGCAGACCGGGCTCGTCGAGGGTGCCGATGACTTTGCCGAACAGAATGTACACCTGGCAACGGCGCTCCTGCACAATGGCGTAAAGTCCGATGACACGGGCAACGAAGAGGATGGCCGGGACCGCGATGCTGCAGCCCACAAAGGTGACGGCGGCGGCGAGGAGAAAGTTAGAGAAAGCGTCCATAAGAAGTTCCTTGTTCTTGGTTCTTTGTGCTTGGTTTAATCGCGGCGGGTTTCGACGAAGACCTGGCTGGCTTTGTCGAACAGGGCGAGGCGGACATTACGCACGTAGGAGCGCAGGGCGGCGCTGCCACGAGATTTCAGGTCGAGAAGCTGGGAGGCGAGACACTTCAGAGGTTCGACTTCAGCCTGGGCTTTGAGGGTTTCGATTTCGACGGCGCGCTGGGATTGCACGATCTTCTGGTCGGCGCTGGCCTGGGCGAGGCTGATGTCTGAGGAGACCTGATTGTAGGCGGTGTTGATGGCGGCGAGGGCGGACTCGACTTCATGCGGAGGGTCGATACCGGTGATCAGGGAAGCATCCAGCACGATGCCGTAGCGTGCGGAGGAACTTTGGCATTCATGATCCATGTGCTCGTTGAGATCGCGCATGTTTTTGCGGATGTCGTTGATGGAGATGCCGATGGTGGAGGCGGCGCCGGTGTGCTCGCCATCGGCGATGCCGGGTTCCGGCGGTGCTTCAAAGGTGGCGATGCGCTCGCGCAGCACGCTGACGAAGTAGCCCATGACGTGAGCATACGCGTTCTTCACACCGAAGACGAAGGCGTAGAGATTGCGGTCGGAGACACGAAAGCGGATCTGGCCGTTGAGCCCGACATTGAGCTGGTCCTTGGTGACGGCATCGAGAATGCTGCCCGAACTGTTCGCGGTGGGGTCATCGGGATCCCAGGCCATGTTGACGGTGCTGGTGGCGATGTCCACCTTGTACACCTTCTCCCAGGGCCATTTAAAATAGGGCCCGCCCGGCGGGATGACTTGCACCTGCGGGTAGTCGTAGCGCAGTTTCTGATCGGCGGTTAGGTGCTCGGCGACGGGGTCATCGATCGTGCGGAGATCACCGACACGCTGTGCACGGCCGAAGCTGGTTTTGACCGCACGTTCGTTTTGGTTCACCGTATAAAACCCGGCGATCAGGTAACGCATGAGAAACCAGACGAGGAATCCAATAAAACAGCCAAAGGCAGTGGACATAGGGGAGATAGGTTGGTGGTGGAGACTCCGGGGGAATGCGGGAGATGCCAACTACAAAGGTGGGGGCGCGTTGGAATTCGGTTGGGTGTGTGGTGAGTTGCGGGGGGATACTGAAATTGCAAACTGAGAACTGAAAACTGAGAATGGAAAATTGGCCGGAGGAGCTGGTCGGGGGGATGCGGATACCATGGGGCTGATGAAAATTTTGGGCATACGGCTTGGTACTTTGCTGCTTGACCCCGGGCGGGGTACGCGGCAACTGCGGGAACCCACCATGAAGAAAGTTTCCTTGTTTCTCCTGCTCACGAGCGCCCTGTCATTGATGAGCTGTGCCACGGCCTCAAAGCCGCAACGCCAGCCGGTGCCGGGTGGTGAGATGATCTCCTTTCCCAGCCAGCACATCTCGTTCTTTCTGCCGGACGGCTGGAAGACGATGCCGAAAACGAAGGGCGGGGGACGCCTGCTGGGCGCAGCGCATGATAATGGCGAGCAGCCCGGGGGAATGGTGTTTGCGCTGATCACTGCGCCTGACACGAGCCATGCAGGTGTGAAGGATCCGACTTTCACCAAGGATTTCCTGCGCGCCTGGAGCCAGAAGGGTTTCACCAAGTTCAGCAAACCGCAACTGGTGACAGTTGGCGGCCGTGAGGCGATGCGCTATGAGATGCAGAAGCCGGGCACGCATCAGTCGCTGCTGAACTATACGTTCATTCACCAGAGGCAGATGATCGGGCTGCTGTTTGCCTACTATGGCATGCCGGTTACGAAGGGACCTGCGGTGCAGCGGATCGTGGATTCGTTCTCGATCGGGCGGTAATGGTGGAAAGCAAAAGACCATGAGATTGGAATCTCATGGTCTGCGGGGCTCCTGTGAGGAGCCTGGTTATTGGTCCAAACTCAGACGGTCTTGCGTCTGCGCTTGATGTTGAGATGGATGGTGGCGCGCTGGATTGCTGCCATGGCGGCGGCGACTTCTTCCTGCTGTTCGCCAGGCTTGACGTTTTCGAGCGACTTCTTGGCGCGAGCGATGGCTTCTTCAGCGGCTTTTTCGTCGATCTTGTCGGCGTCAACAGCGCTGTCTGTGAGGATGCGCGTGACGGTGCCAGTCACTTCGACCAAGCCTTCACCCACAGCTAGCTCAATCGTTTTGCCACCTTTGGTGATGCGCAACTCGCCGGGGAGCAGAGTGGTCACGAGGTTGCTGTGCGCGGGCAAGACGCCCATTTCGCCCTCATACCCCGGAAGCACGACGGTATCTACCTCATCGGAGTAGATGCGGGCTTCAGGTGTGACTATTTCCAGTTTAAGAGGCATGAGCTAGGCGGAACGGTTAATGACGAATGACGAAATCAGAATGACGAATGAGTGCGCCGCCAAGAATGAACGGCACAGTGGATTAGTCCTTCTTAACGGAGTCGATGCCGCCCTTCATGTAGAAGTTGGCTTCAGGGACACTGTCGTGTTTGCCGTCGAGGATTTCAGCGAAGCCCTTGATGGTGTCGGCGACCTTGACGTACTCGCCCTTGGTGCCGGTGAAGATTTCAGCGACGTGGAAGGGCTGGGAGAGGAAGCGCTGAAGCTTACGTGCACGGAAGACGGTAAGCTTGTCGTCTTCGCTGAGTTCGTCCATGCCGAGAATGGCGATGATGTCCTGAAGGTCTTTGTAGCGCTGAAGGACGCGCTGCACGCCACGAGCGACGCGGTAATGCTCTTCACCGACGATTTCAGGGGCAAGGGCCTTGGAAACCGAAGCGAGAGGATCTACAGCCGGGTAGATGCCGAGCTCGGCAAGGGAACGCTCAAGCACGACGGTGGAGTCAAGATGGGCGAAGGTGTTGGCCGGGGCAGGGTCGGTCAAGTCATCCGCAGGGACGTAAACAGCCTGGAAGGACGTGATGGAACCGGTCTTGGTGGAGGTGATTCGCTCCTGCATCATGCCCATTTCAGCGGCAAGGGTGGGCTGGTAACCCACGGCGGAAGGCGTGCGTCCAAGGAGCGCGGACACTTCGGAACCGGCCTGGGAGAAACGGAAGACGTTGTCCACGAAGAAGAGCACGTCTTGATTCTTTTCATCGCGGAAGTACTCGGCCATGGAGAGGGCGGAGAGAGCGACGCGGAGACGGGCACCTGGAGGCTCGTTCATCTGGCCGTAAACAAGGGCCACCTTGGAGCCGGGCTCGCTGATGTAGCCGCCCTGATCGTTCTTCACGATGTCGTGGCCGTTCTTCTTCACCTTGATAACGTCGGACTCGATCATTTCATGGTAAAGGTCGTTACCTTCACGGGTACGTTCACCCACACCGGCGAAGACGGAGTAACCACCGTGGCCTTTGGCGATGTTATTGATGAGCTCCATGATGACGACGGTCTTGCCGACGCCGGCACCACCGAAGGCGCCGACTTTACCACCCTTGGTGAAAGGGCAGATAAGGTCGATGACCTTGATACCGGTTTCGAGGATTTCAGCGGAAGGATTCTGATCAACGAGAGCAGGAGCAGGGCGGTGAATAGCGTAGCGCTTTGCTGTTTTGGGGTCTGCTTGGTCATCGCAAGCATCGCCGGTGACGTTGAAGATACGACCGAGAACTTCTTCACCGACAGGAACGGTGATCGGGCCGCCGGTGTCGAGGACGTCCATGCCGCGCTTAAGACCTTCCGTGGAAATCATGGCGATAGAGCGGACCCAGCCGTCACCCATGTGGCTCTGCACTTCGCAGGTGAGGCGGACCTGTTTGCCAGCCTGGTTGAAATTGATTTCGAGGGCGTTGTAGATGCCGGGCAGCTTGCCGGTGGCGGAGAAATCCACGTCCACCACGGGACCGATGACTTGAACGATTTTGCCGATGTTGCTCATAAATGAAGTGAAAAGTAAAAAGGGAGAAGTGAAGTGGGCTTATTCAAGAGCCATCTTGGCGGTGGTGATTTCGAGGAGTTCGTTGGTGATCGCGGCCTGACGGAGCTTGTTGTACTCAAGGCTGAGGTCCTTGATCATCTGCTTGGCGTTGTCGGTGGCGTTCTTCATAGCCACCATCCGGCTGGAGTGCTCCGATGCGCGGGATTCGAGCACCATCTGGAAGACGGTGTCGTTCACGTACTGTGGCAGGACGGTCTCAAACACCACTTCAGCGCTGGGTTCAAATTTGTATTCAAGAGAAGCCGCTGTAGGAGGGGTGATCGCGTGGCCAAAGTCACGCTTGCCACCCAAGGTCACCGGATTCACGGGCAGGAGCTGCTCGACTGAAGGAAGAACGGTGACGGTGTTGATGAAATTGTTGAAGACGACGAGCACCTTCTTGTATTCGCCCGTGCGATACTTTTCCTGGATGAAGTGGCTGACGGAACGCACTTCGGCGAACTTGGCAGGGTCTTTGATTGGGAAATCAGCGAGGAGAGTGCGGCGCAGACGGTTGAGGGCCTGAACAGCTTTCCTGCCGATGGTGACGTATTCGACTTCGCCTTCGATCTTCGTGGTGATGAGCTTTTTGAACAGGTTCGTGTTCAATGCACCGCAAAGACCTTTGTCGGAGGCAATGAGGAGGACGAGGGTCTTGTCTCCTTGGCCTTCGGCGAAGAAGGGGTGGATGCCTTCTTCAGCGTGTTCCTTGAGGTTGACGAGGACCTTATTGAGCATCTCGGCGTAGGCACGGCCATGGCTGGCCTGATCCTGCGCTTTTTTCATCTTCGCAGCCGCGACGAGCTGCATGGCCTTGGTGATTTGGGCCGTGTTTTTGACCGATTTGATTCGGCGTCGGATGTCGCGGGTGGAGGGCATCTTTTAAAGGATGAAAGGATGGGAAAGGAAAAGCTAAAACAACTTACTTCCAGGAAGCCTTGAAGTCGTCGAGGGCGGACTTGAGGCCGGCTTCGACATTGTCGAGAGTCTTCTCGTTGGCGAGCTGGTCCATGAGTTCACTCTTCCGGGTGCTGAGGTATTCTTCCAGCTTAGCTTGGAATTCCTTCACGCGATCCACGGAGACGGAATCGAAGTAGCCCTTCTGCATCGCGTAAAGCGTGCTGACCATGATGGGCAGGCTCTTCGGATGATACTGCTGCTGCTTGAAGAGTTCCACGATGCGGGCACCGCGGTCGAGCTTGGCCTTCGTGCCAGCGTCGAGGTCGGAACCGAACTGGGCGAAAGCGGCGAGTTCGCGGAACTGAGCGAGATCGAGCTTCGTAGTGCCGGAGACTTTCTTGATAGCTTTCGTCTGAGCGGCGGAACCCACGCGGGACACGGACAGACCCACGGAAATAGCAGGACGGATGCCTTGATAGAACAAGTCGGTTTCAAGGAAGATCTGGCCGTCGGTGATGGAGATCACGTTCGTCGGGATGTAGGCGGACACGTCACCAGCCTGGGTCTCGATGATCGGCAGAGCGGTCATGGAGCCACCGCCGTAGTTTTCGCTGACGCGGCAGGAACGCTCAAGCAGACGGGAGTGGAGATAAAACACGTCACCCGGATAAGCTTCACGACCGGAAGGACGCTTCAGGATCAGGGAAACCTGGCGATAGGCCACGGCCTGCTTGGAAAGGTCATCGAACACGATGAGAACGTCCTGGCCCTGGTCCATGAACCACTCGCCGATGGCGCAACCGGAATATGGGGCAAGGTATTGATTCACCGCTGAGTCAGAAGCGGAAGCGCTGACGATGGTGGTGTATTCCATGGCACCAGCGTCTTCGAGGGTCTTGACAACGCGGGCGATGTTCGACTGCTTCTGGCCGATGGCGACGTAGATGCAATAGAGAGGCTTGTGGCCTTTGAGCTTGCCCTGTTCAGCGGCTTTGTTCTGCTGAGCCTGGGAAATGATGGTGTCCACCGCGATAGTGGTCTTGCCGGTGGAGCGGTCACCAATGATCAACTCGCGCTGGCCACGGCCAATCGGGATCATGGCGTCGATGCTCATGATTCCGGTCTGCACGGGGACGGACACGGACTTACGGGCAATGATGCCAGGAGCGAGCTTTTCGACAGGATACTGGGCTTCACCTTTGATGTCGCCTTTGCCGTCGATGGCCTGACCGAGGGCGTTCACGACGCGACCTAGGAGACTCTTGCCGACTGGCACGGAGAGGAGACGACCGGTGGTCTTGACTTCATCACCAGCACGGACGTTTTCGCCGGAGCCGAGAAGCACGCAGCCAACTTCGGTTTCTTCGAGGTTCAGAGCAAGACCATAGACACCGCCTGGGAACTCGATCATTTCATTCAGCATGACATCGCTCAAGCCTTCAATCTTGGCTGCGCCGTCACCGATTTCACGTACGATGCCCACATTGGACTTCGTGACGGCGGTCTTGAGGCCGGCGATTTGGGATTCGATCTCCTGGAGGATGTTGCTCATGGTATTGCGGGTTTGAAAAAGCTAAGGGGGAAGGGCTGAGGGCGGGGAATTAGGCGGACAGGGAATCAGACAGGGCTTTGAGACGGGCTTTGACACTGCCATCCCAAACGTCGGAACCGACTTTCACGCGGATGCCGCCAAGCAGGGCTGGATTGACACTGAATTCAAGGGTGAGCGGGCGACCATACTTCTTAGAGAGGCTGGTCTGAAGCTCGGATTGTGTGGCCGGAGTTAATGCGGTGGCGCTTTCTACAGCGGCACGCTGGCGATCCACTTCATTGGCCACGAGGCGGGCAAACGCATCGAGAATGCCGATGAATCCACGGGGTTTGCTGCTGGCCACGCTGCTGACCACTGTGCGCACGCGTGACTCATCCAGTTTCCCGTCTGCGATACAGGCGCGGAAAAGCTGGCGAGAGGTGCGGCGGGCTTCCTTGGTGATCTTCATGGTGGCGAAGCGGCGAGAAAATTAAGCGGAGACCTGGGTGGCGGTTTCCTGATTGATGCGGGTCTGGTCGTCGGTGTTGAGGACCTTGCCGGTGACGCGGCTGGTGGCGTCTGAGACCATGCGACCGAACTCACGCTTGAGCTGGGACATGAGCTGCTCCTGTTCGAGCTGCGCGGCTTCACGAGCCTTGGCAATGATAGTGTTGGCGCTGGCGACGGCGTCCTGCTGGCGGCGCTCCTGGATGGCCTTGGCGGCGTCATCGGCCTCCTTCACGAGGCGGGCCGCATCAGCCTCTGCCTTGTCAATGATGGCCTGGGAGTTTTGCTTGGCCTCGGCGGCGTCACGGGCGATTTTTTCGAGCTTCGCTTCGCCATCGGCGATGCGCTGGCGGCGTTGCTCCAGCATGCCAAGAATGGGGCCAAACGCGTACTTCTTGAGAATGGTATAGACCAAGATAAAGATGATGACTTGGGCAAAGAACTTGCCCCAAGCGAGTCCGAAGTCGCCTGCGATCTGATATGCGATGCCTTTGATCTGGTCCATGACAGTGTGAAAAAGAGGGAAGAGAGAGTTAGCTGCGGCGGGCTGCGATCAGCCCGCCGCGAAATTCAGGGCTTACTTGCCAAGAATGAAGGACAGAATGCCGAGGCCTTCTGCAAGAGCCATGGCGATAATGCCAAGGGTCAGGATGTTGCCGAAAGCGCCAGGATTGCGGCCGACGGCTTCCACAGCCTTGGAGCCGATGAGGCCCACGCCGATGGCGGCGCTGCCTGCACCGAGACCGGTGGCGATGCTGCCGGAGACGCCGACGGCTGGAAGGACGTCAGCGCCGTGTGCTGCGGCTGCCTGTGCCATGGAGATAAGTTCAAGTGTCATAGTGTGTGTCGAGTTTGTGGTTTGTTGTGTCACCGGCGTCCACGCGTTGCGCATGGTCCCGCAGGCAAAGTCAGAGATTAGTGGTGATCCTCCTCGTGACCATGATCGTCATGAGTGGTGGAAAGCTGGATGTAAACGGCGCTCAGCAGCGTGAACACGATGGCCTGCAGCAGGCCGACCAGAAGTTCCATGAAATAGAAAGGGAACGGGGCCAAGACGCTACCGACGAAACCGCCCATGCCGCTCATGGTGTGGAGCACGTTTTCACCAGCCAGGACGTTGCCAAACAGTCGGAAAGAAAGGGTGACGGGGCGGAAAACGATGGAGAAGACTTCAATAACGCCGACGAATAGGAAGACGGCGGCAACCATGGCACCCATAAGACCTTTCAATCCGCCCTTGGGGCCAAAGGTATGAACCAGGAAGCCCCAGACGCCCACCTCTTTGATGGTAATGTAAAGCCACACCAGGAACATGGAAACCGAGAGGCCAAAGGTCATGTTGAGGTCAGCCGTCGGCGGGCGCAGCAGGGGATCATGCACTTCCTTGACGCTCATGAAGCCGGTGCCTTCTCCCCAGCCAATGGTGCCGATGCCTGGAAGCAGGCCAAACCAGTTGGAGACCAGAATGTAAATGAAAATGGTGGCAAGCAGCGGGAATACGCGCGGGGCGATCTTGGCACCGACAATGCCTTCCACCTGACCATAAAGGAACTCGACCACAAACTCGAAGAAGTTCTGCGCCTTATGCGGGATCAGCGTCATGTTCTTGGTCGCCTTGCCAGCGAACCAAAGAATGATGCCGACGACAACTGCGGCAACCACCAGGGAATTGGTCAGAAAGCCCAGATTGCTGCTCTCTTTTTGAAGCTCCGACGCATAGCTGTGCACGTTCGCGAGCAGCGGTGAGAAGGAGATTGGTTGGAGAAACGAGGGCAACATGAGGGGTAGGGGCTTCCGGGGAGGGCCAGTGTAGGGTCTGGTCGGGATGGCGGCCTTTTTTTTAGCCACATGAGAGGGGGTCGCAAGCCCTATTTGTGAAAAATTTCACAAAGTCGCCAAATGCTGCGTTTTTTACGACGACTTTGACTCTGGTCGGGACAGCTTGTCGGCACTTTCGTCGTGTCGCTCAGCACCCGGTGGAGCAATACCGGACACACTGGCTCGACAGGTCCACTGCAACGTGCGAGCTTTGCCAGCGATGCTGACCGCCCGCCGCTTCACTCTTTTTGCCCTGTTTGCGCTGACGTCCTCCCTCGGCGCAGCGCCTAAATCGAGGCCTATTTCCACGGACGAGAAGCCCAATGTCCTGTTCATCATCGCAGATGATCTGCGTGACTACGTGGGCTGGATGGGCGGGCACCCGCAATCGGTGACGCCAAACATAGATCGCCTAGCGAAGATGGGCATGCGTTTCACCAATGCTCACTGCAACTACGCGCTGTGCAATCCTTCGCGCACCTCCTTGCTCACGGGCATGCTGCCGTCCTCCAGCGGGGTGTTTGGCAATGAGCAGGACTGGCGGCGTAGCGTGCAGATCGTCGGCAAACCGACACTGCCGGAGCATTTCAAAGCCCAAGGTTACACGACGGCGGCGGCAGGAAAAATCTTCCACGCCAATCACGGCGGGCCACAGGGGCGACTCGCCGGATGGCATGGCGGTCGGCGTGGGTTTGAGCAGGATTCGGCCTGGGACCAGCGCTTTCCACAGCCCGGTGTGCAGATTCCTGATTTACCCGTTCACACGGGGCAAAACTTCAACGGCCTCAACATCTGGCACTGGGACTGGGGCGGCATTTCTGTTACTGAAGACAAGACGGATGATGGCCTGGTCGCCGCTTTTGCGGCAGATTTTCTCGCGCAAAAGCAGAAGCAGCCGTTCTTTCTCGCTCTGGGCCTTTATCGTCCGCATTCGCCCTGGTATGTGCCGCAGAAGTATTTCGACGCCTTCCCGCTCGATTCGATCAAGCTGCCGGAAGTGAAGGCGGATGACCTGGAGGATGTACCTGCCATCGCGAAGACGCATCTCAAGGACGGCTATCACCAACTGATCGTGGAAAAAAATCTCTGGAAGGAGGCCGTGCGTGCCTACCTGGCCAACGTGGCGTTTTGCGATGCCATGCTGGGGCGCATTCTGGAAGCTGTGGAAAAAGGGCCGAACGCGAAAAACACGATCATCGTCTTCACCTCCGATCACGGCTGGTATCTCGGGGAAAAGCAGATGTGGCACAAGGGCAAGCTGTGGGAGCCAACGACCCGCGTGCCGCTCTCCATTTACGCCCCGGGCGTCACCCAGCCGGACAGCACCTCGTCGCAGCCGGTGGCGCTGGTGGACCTTTATCCCACGCTGTGCGATCTCACCAAACTGCCACTGCCTGAGCACCTGGATGGCAGTAGTCTGAAGCCGCTGCTGCTAGCCCCAACGGCCAAACGCGACCGCCCAGCCGTCACCTGCATGGGAGGCGGCAAAAGTGTGGGATATGCCGCGCGCGATGAACGCTGGCGCTACATCCGCTATGCGGACGGCAGCGAGGAGCTGTACGATCATCAAGCCGATCCGCATGAGTGGACGAATCTCGCCTCGAAGCCTGAGCACGCGTCTTTGAAATCCTCGCTGGCGGCCTTTTTCCCCAAGGAGTTCAAGAGTGCCTCACGCCCGGCTGCGGAAATCATTGGTGCCGCCAGTCCGTCGGGTTCGGCCGACTTGGTGTTGAACATTGGCGATGTTCTTAGCGCTGAGGAGGCACCCAAATTGCAGGGCAGGGGAGTTTTCATTGATGCCGCCTTTGAGTTCGATCCCCAGGTGGATCAGGACAGCACCCTGCTGGCACAAGGGGACGAACAGTCCGGCTACGCGTTGCATCTCGTGGCGTCCCAGCCCACTTTGACCGTGTTTGCCAGCGGCCAGAGCACGATCATCAGCGGCGCGGCGCTTGAGAAAGGCCGCTTCAATATTCGTGCTCAGATTGACACCGGGGGCGTCATCACGCTGGCCGTTCCAGGTCACAGCGAAGTACTGGGAGTGGCCCCGTTTGAACAAGGATTTCCCAAGGAACCGCAATCAGGCATCGCCGCCGGACAAAGTTTCGGCATCTTGAAAGCCGCCCAATATCCCAACAGCACACCGTTTGACGGCGTGGTTTATCGCTTGAACCTGACGATCCTGCCTCCCCACCGTCCAGCCAAGCCAGAAGAAAACAAGAACCCCTGATTTGTTCGAATGTCCGCCAATGTTCCTATTCGCAGAATCCGCGCATCATTTGTGCTGGTCAGTTCACACAAGCGGTTCTAAAGACTCTCCCACCCAAATTCATGCGCGCACGCATCATCAAAGACTTCCGTTTCGAGGCCGCCCAGACGCTGCCCAATCTGCCTGGCGATCACAAATGCACCAAGATGCATGGCCATTCCTTCAAGCTGGAGATTGCCGTTGAGGGCGAGGTGGATCCGAAGATTGGCTGGGTCTATGACCACGCGGAAATATCCAAGGCGATGAAGCCGCTCATGGACCGGCTGGATCATTCCTATCTCAATGAGATCGAAGGTCTGGAAAATCCCACCATCGAATACATGGCCGCCTGGCTCTGGAAAAAGCTGGCCCCGCAACTGCCAGGTCTCTGCGAAATCGTGATCCACGAAACACCCAACGCCCGGTGTGTGTTTCGCGGCGAGTTTTGATGGAAAGTGCTTACGGCAGTAGCGTGCAGCGTGAGTGCATCTGCGTTGGATCAGGACTTGTCGGCGTTTAGTCATGGCTATAGTGCGTAAAATTCACACGCCATGCCCGTCCTCACCGAACGCAAAACGCAGCCCCAGTATGATGTCATTGTCGTGGGCTCTGGAGCTGGCGGCGGCATGGCGGCGATGATTCTGGCTTTGAACGGTGTGAAGGTGCTCATGATCGAGGCCGGGCGAAATTATGAACCGGTGAAGGAGACGCCGATGTTCAATACACCGGAGATGGCACCGCTTCGTGGTGCGGCCACGCCGGATCGATATTTCGGATTTTATGATTCGAACATCGGCGGCTGGCAAGTGCCGGGAGAACCCTACACGAATAAGCAGGGCACGGAAGGCGACTTTTGGTGGTGGCGTGCGCGCATGCTCGGCGGCCGCACCAATCACTGGGGCCGCATTTCTCTGCGGTTTGGTGAATTCGACTTTAAACCAAAATCTCGCGATGGCCTCGGCGTTGATTGGCCCATGAGCTATGCTGACTTGGCCCCTTGGTATGATCGAGTAGAGCAATTGATCGGCGTCTATGGCGAGAACGACGGCATCGCGAACGCACCGAATTCATCGCCCGGAGTGCTACTGCCACCGCCAAAGCCAAGGGTCGGGGAACTGCTCGCAAAGAAAGCTGGGCGTAAACTCGGCGTGCCCGTTGTCGCGGCGCATCGTGCCGTGCTTAGTCAGCCAATGGATTGGAAAAACCTGCCGAAGGTGCTGTTCCCGAACAATCCCAAGGCGCAGGAGATTCTGGGCAAGGACATGATGTCGCGCGCCGCCTGCTTTTGGGCGACGAACTGCATCCGGGGCTGCAGCATCCGTGCGAACTTCCAAAGCACGACGGTGCTGTTGCCGCCTGCACTGGCCACGGGGAATTTGGACATCATCACGGATGCGATGGTGCGTGAAGTGGTGCTGGATGACAGTGGCAAGGCCACGGGCGTGCATTACATCGACAAGGTCACGCGCCGGGATGCGATCGCGAAAGCCCGCGTGGTCATTCTGGCGGCAAGCACTTGTGAAACCTCGCGCATCCTGCTGAACTCGAAATCACGCGACAAAGCAGGGCTGGCCAACTCCTCAGGACAGGTGGGGCGCAATCTCATGGACAGCGTGGGTACGCGCCTAGGGGCACACATTCCCGCCATGGAGGATCTGCCGCCGATGAATGAGGACGGTGCAGGAGGACTGCACACTTATGTACCGTGGTGGCTGGTGAATGAGCACGCCAAGCTTGGCTTTGCCCGTGGCTATCATATTGAGATGGGTGGTGGTCGGCAGATGCCGGAGGTGAAGAGCTTTGGATTTCTCGATGCAACTTCGCCGGGCGTGTACGGCCGCAAGCTCAAGGAGGACGCGCGGCGCTACTATGGTGCGCAGTTTGGCTTTTCGGGGCGCGGCGAGATGCTGCCGAACAATGACTGCTACAGCGAACTTGACCCCAACGTCGTGGATCAATGGGGCATCCCCGTGCTGCGTTTCCACTGGAAGTGGAGCGATCATGAGATCAAACAGGCGGAGCACATGCAGCAGACCTTTGCAGCGATGCTCGAAGGCATGGGAGGCAAGGCCAAGCCGCAGAGCGGTGCGGAGGCCATCCAGCGGCCCGGCGAGATCATTCATGAAGTCGGCACCGCCCGCATGGGGGGAAAGGCGGAAGAGAGCGTCACCAATCAATACTGCCAGACGTGGGATGTGAAGAACCTTTTCCTCATGGACGGTGCCGTCCTACCAAGCAACCCTGACAAAAACCCCACCCTCACCATCCTCGCTCTCGCCTGGCGTTCCAGTGAATGGCTGATGGAGGAGATGAAACGGGGGAATCTTTAACCGATCTGCGCCATGTCTGACTCCTCTCCTATCTCCCGCCGCCATGCGTTGAAAGGCCTGCTCGGCGGTGCCGCTGGAGCGGCAGCCGTGCCTACCATCGCGGCACCGCGTGAAACCGAACCCGCACCACCGGCGCATCCTTCGCGGTTTGTCTTCCATGACCCCGACTTCATGCAACCACTGAAATTTCCGTGGGAAAAGCTGCTGTCTGCTGAAGAACTGGCTACCACCCAGGCCCTGGCTGATTTGATCCTGCCGAAGGATGAAGCCTCCCCCGCCGCCTCGGAGGTCGGCGTTCCAGAATTTATCAATGAATGGGTCAGTGCCGATTATCCCGCGCATCAGGAGGACCGGGAGGTGATTCGTGGGGGGCTGGGATGGCTCAACACGGAGAGTTTTAAGCGCTTTTCGAAGCGTTTTGAGGAACTGGGTGCCGAGCAGCAGTCGCAGATCGCCGATGACGTCTGCGATGCGGCAAAAGCCAAGCCTGAACACCATGTCGGGGCGGCTTTTTTCAAACGCTTCCGCCAGCTCTGTGTCGGTGGTTATTACAGCCATAGTCAGACCTGGAAAAGCCTCGGCTACGTGGGCAACATCAGCGTCGGCGGCCCCTATCCCGGGGTTTTGCCGGAGATCATTGAGAAGCTGGGGTTGCAAGAAGTGATATAGGCCTGGATATGGAGGTCAAAAAGACTTCGATTTGGCGCAAAAATTCCCTTTGCTCCCCCCCTTCATCTTGCTAGTCTAAATGGGTCATCATCGAGCACGTTTCCGGTAGCGGTTTCATGGACGGATTCAGTCGATGGTCAGCCCTTCAAATCTTATGTCCGAACAGTCCTCTGAGCAGAACGCTGCTTTCAATACCGGTGTGGCCGAAAACCAGGCCTACGGTGCCGATCAAATTCAGAAACTCGAAGGCCTCGAAGCCGTCCGGCTTCGGCCCGGCATGTACATCGGCGATCCCGATGAACGCGGCCTGCACCACTGCGTGTTTGAAGTGGTGGACAACTCCATCGACGAGCACCTTGCCGGTTATTGCAAAAACGTTTGGATCACCATCCACACGGACGGCTCCATCACCATTCAGGACGATGGCCGCGGCATCCCGGTGGAAATGCACAAGGTGGCGAAGATTCCCACGGTGGAACTCGTGCTTACCAGCCTCCATGCTGGCGGCAAGTTCGGTGACGGTGCCTATGAATTCTCCGGCGGTCTGCATGGCGTCGGTGCCAAGTGTACCAATGCGCTGTCCGACTGGTTCAAGTGCGAGGTCTTCCGCGATGGCAAGATCTACGCCATCGGCTTTGAGCGCGGCAAAACGACGGAACCCCTGACCGTTCTCGGAGATCTCGACGATCCGAAGACCACCGGCACCAAGATTTCATTCTTCCCCGACGCGACAATCTTCACCGTCACCACGACGTATAATTTTGACCGTCTGCTGGTCCGCCTGCGCGAACTAGCGTTCCTCAACCCCGGCATCAAAATCACTCTCACCGACGAGCGCACTGAGCCGCTGCGGCAGGAAATCCTTTTCTACCAGGAAGGTGTGAAGCAGTTCGTGCGCGAGATGGGTGCGGACAAGGACAAGATCCATCCTGAGCCTGTTGCACTCGCGGGTCGCCGTGAAGTGCCGATTGATGACAAGAAGAAGTTCATTCTCGTCGATTGCGTGCTGCAGTGGAACAAGGGGCTCAATGAGCAGACGCTTTGCTTTGCCAATGCCATTCCGAATCCTGACGGAGGCGCGCATTACAGCGGCCTCAAGACAGCGCTGACCAAAGCGGTAAAGCAATACATCAATGCCAACCCGAAGAGCTTTAAAGACAAGCTGCCCGACATCGAAGGCGACGACTGCCGCGAAGGCATGATCTGCGTGCTGAGCGTCAAGCTCACCAATCCGCGCTTCAACTCGCAGACCAAGGTGAAACTGGTGAATGGCGAAGTCGAAGGCGTGGTGAACTCCATCGTCTATGAAGGATTGTTGCGCTTCTTTGATGAGAATCCCGACACGGCCATCGAGATCATCAAGAACATCATCATCGCCGCAAAATCCCGCGAAGCTGCGCGAAAAGCCCGTGAAGCAATCCGCAAGGACGCCATGAGCAGCGGCGGCTTGCCCGGCAAACTAGCTGACTGCTCCGAGCGCGATCCGGCCAAGACCGAGCTATTCATTGTCGAAGGTGACTCCGCCGGTGGCTCTGCCAAGATGGGCCGCAATCGCCACAATCAGGCGATCCTCCCGCTGCGTGGAAAACTCATCAATACCGAGAAAGCCCGCCTGGAGAAGGTGCTGCAAAACAAGGAAGTGCAGACCATGATCACCGCCATCGGCACCGGCATCGGTGGCGACAGCGAGGTGGAAGGCTCCTTCAACATCGAGAAGCTCCGCTACCACAAGATCGTCATCATGACCGATGCCGACGTCGATGGCAGCCACATCCGCACACTGCTACTGACCTTCTTCTTCCGCCAGATGCCGGAACTCGTGAAGCGCGGCCACATCTATGTTGCGCAGCCGCCTCTGTATCAGGTGACGCGTAAGAAGCGCGAGGAGTATGTGCAGAGCGATGCCGAGATGGACGCCATCCTGCTCGAACTCGGCTCCGGTGAAATCAGCCTGCGTAACATCGCCGATGGCAGCAAGTTGGCCGCTGACCGCCTCAAGGGAATCCTCGATCTGCTTGTACCCGTAGCCAAATTTGCCGACATCATTCGCCGCCATGGCGCGGATTTTGAGCATTACCTCCAGGCCCGCGATGAAGCCACTGGCAACCTGCCGCATCACCTTGTGGTGATTCGTGAAGGCAACGAGGTCAAGATTCATTACTTCCACAGCAACGAGCAACTGGCTGCGTTCGCCCGTGAAAACAATGATCTGCATCTCTTTGGCAATCCCGCCGCCACGGCAGACGCCAATGGCAATGGAACGGTTGCTTTGCCCAAGTCACATCGGCGTGCGCGCCTCATTGAGATTCACGAAGCCCATGGCATGAAGAAGCGCTTCCAACAACTCGATGAACTGGGTCTTCATGTGGATCACTTCAGCAGCCAGGACAAGCCGCTCTTTGAGGTCATCGAAGGCGATGGCGACCACGCCAAGGTCCACCCTGTTTTCAGCATCCCCGGCATCCTCGATAAAGTCATGGAGATCGGTAAACGCGGCATGGAGATCAAGCGCTTCAAAGGTCTGGGTGAAATGAACGCCAAGCAGCTCTTCGAGACCACCATGGACCCAAATAAGCGCACCTTGCTCCAGATCAAGCTCGACGAAACCAACGCCCACGAAGCCGAACGCATGTTTACCATTTTGATGGGAGATGTGGTCGAGCCGCGCAAGCACTTCATTGAAGAGAACGCTCTCAACGTTCGAAACCTCGATGTGTAGAGGGTAAGCCGTATTCAAGAATCGTTTAGAAGTCGGTATGGCCACGGTCAACTTACATGAACTTAAAGTCTATCAACTCGCGATGCGAGTTGGTGAGGACATTTGGTCATTGACTGCTGGCTGGGACTGGATGGCGAAGCAGACCGTCGGAGTGCATTGGATCCGCTCTGCCGATTCCATTGCCGCCAATATCTCCGAAGGCTATGGGCGCTGCTCCGCCCAAGAGAATGCCAGTTTTTGTCGCCAAGCGTTGGGAGCGCTCTGTCAGACGCAAACGTGGTTGGAAAAGGCCGTAAGTCGAGGTCTCTTGATCGACTCTGTGGCCAGAGACCTCTCTCTGAAACTCGACACCCTCCACCGTCAGCTCGACAACTACATCGACACTTTCGCTCCCATTCAAGCCAACGCAGTTCACGCAACTTCCAGAGCCGCATCAATTCACCTACTGCCTCTCGAAGAGTACTTCCACCCACGCCCACCTGCCTGGAATACTTGACCTTTTGATGGCGCTCTGCCGCCAGCCCTGACCTTTCCCATCTCATGCAAGACCCCAACATTCGCCCCATCTCTGTCGCTGAAGAAGTGAAGAACTCCTTCCTCGACTATTCGATGTCCGTCATCATCGCCCGTGCGCTGCCGGATGTCCGAGATGGTCTGAAGCCCTCCCAACGCCGCATCCTTTATGCGATGCATGAGCTGTCGCTCTATCCGCCAAAGAAGCACATGAAGTGTGCGAAGATCTGCGGTGACACCTCCGGTAACTACCATCCGCACGGTGAAGCGGTTATTTACCCCACGCTCGTTCACATGGGGCAACCCTGGGCCATTCGTGAGCCGTTGATCGATCCGCAAGGGAACTTCGGTTCCGTGGAAGGCGACCCTCCGGCAGCCATGCGTTATACGGAAGCCCGCATGACGCACCTGGGTGGTACTTTGATGTCGGACATGGAGAAGGAGACCGTCGATTTCGTGCCGAACTACGATGAACGTCTCACCGAGCCGACCGTGTTCCCGGCAGCGTTCCCCAATCTCATCGTCAATGGTGGTACTGGCATTGCCGTGGGCATGGCCACCAACATGCCACCGCACAATCTTGGCGAAGTCGTCGATGCAGTGTGCGCCCAGATTGACAATCCGCAGATCACCAGCACGGAACTGCAGGCCTACATCAAAGGACCCGATTTCCCGACGGGCTGCGTCATCCTCGGCACCAATGGCATCCGCGAATACATCGAGACCGGGCATGGCAGTGTGCGCACACGCGGACAGGCCGAGATTGTCGAAAACGGCAACCGCGAGCAGATCATCATCACCGAGATTCCGTTCAACGTGAACCGTGCTGAGCTGGTGAAACGCATCGCCGAACTGGCGAACGAAAAAATCATCACCGACATCAGCGGTGTGCGTGACGAGTCAGACGAAAACACTCGCGTCGTTATCGATCTCAAGCGTGATGCGCGCGGCCAGATCGTCCTGAACAATCTGTACAAACATACGGCGCTGGAGTCCAGCTTCTCGATCCACATGCTTGCCATCGACGGTGGCAAGCCTCGTGTGTTGAGCATGAAGGATGCGATTGCATGCTACATCGAGCATCGCCGTGAGGTCATCATCCGCCGCACTCGCTTCCTGTTGAAGCAGGCCGAATTCAAAGCTGAAAAACTGGAAGCCCAACTCCTTGCGCTCGGCCACTTGGATGACTTCATCAAGATCATCCGCGACAGCCGCAACCGTGACGAAGCCCGCGAGCGCCTCAAGGCTTACAATTTTTCCATCAGCACCGCCGAGCAACTCGGTATCATGATTCGCGGTCAGGCCAGCATCGTGGGGGATAACTACATCTTCACTGACAAGCAGGTCGAAGACATCTTGGAACTCCGTCTCTACCAGCTCGTTGGACTTGAGCGCGACAAGATCAAAGCTGATTACGATGAGGTGCTCGTCAGCATCCGTGATTTCATGGACATCCTGGCCCGTGAATCCCGCGTGCTTCAGATCATCAAGGACGAACTACAGGCCATCCGCCTCAAGCACGCGACTCCGCGTCTGACACGCATCGAAGCCGCCGAGGGCGAGATCGAAAATATCGATCTCATCCCGAACGACCCAGCCGTCGTCACCATGACGCACATGGGCAGCATCAAGCGGACATCGACCGCTGAGTACCGAGTGCAAAACCGCGGTGGCAAAGGCTTGAAAGGTATGGAGACCCGCGAGGCGCAGGGCGAGGAAGAAGCCACCGACTTTGTCGAACATCTCTTCAGCGCGCATCTGCACGACTTCTTGCTCTTCTTCACCAATACAGGCCGCATGTATGTGGAGCGTGTGTATCAACTTCCCGAAGCCGCTCGCACAGGCAAAGGCCGCAGCATCAA
This sequence comes from uncultured Verrucomicrobiota bacterium, assembly GCA_903848465.1. Taxonomy (GTDB): domain Bacteria; phylum Verrucomicrobiota; class Verrucomicrobiia; order Verrucomicrobiales; family Verrucomicrobiaceae; genus Prosthecobacter. The sequence goes on along the minus strand of CAINGK010000070.1, from coordinate 53,020 downwards.
AAACATGCTCAATCTGAAGCCTGCGCACACAGTGACGCGGACCAAAGACGGAAAAGAATACTCAGTGAGCTTTCCGGCGGAGAAAATCGCTGCCGTGCTTACTCTCGTAGCTCAAGGTCCTGAAGACGAGGCCATGTGGGCCGCTGACAAGTACGTCGTCTTTGCCACCAAGGATGGCACGGTGAAAAAGACCGCCCTCGAAGAGTTCAAAAACTACCGCAAGGATGGCCTCGCCGCCATCAACCTCGATGAAGGCAACGACCTCGTCGATGTGGTGCTCACCGACGGCAATAAAGAAATCTGCCTCGTCACCCACGAAGGCATGTTCGCCCGCTTCCATGAAACCGGAGACGATCCTTCCTCACCCACCCTGCGTCCTATCGGTCGTAACACTGCTGGCGTACGTGGCATCACGCTCGATGACGGCGATTTCCTCGTCAGTTGTCTCACCAACGAGCCCGATACCATGGTGCTGGTGGTATCCGAGAACGGACTCGGCAAGCGCACGCCTTTCGATGAGTACCGCCTCCTCGCCAATCGTGGCGGCAAAGGTGTGACCACGATGAATGTCACGGAGAAGACTGGCAAGGTCGTCGCTGCCAAAGCAGTGCATGACAAAGACGAGCTCATGCTCATGACCACCAAAGGCCAGAGCGTGCGCATCCGCATTTGCGACATTCGCGAAACCGGCCGCAATGCCCAAGGTGTTAAACTCATGGGACTCAAGGAAGGCGAAACCATCCAGGACGTGGCCACCGTGGTCGCCGACGATGCGGAACCATTGGTGGAAGCCGCTTCCGTGGAGGAAATTGCTGTTGCCGAACCAACTCAAGATGCAACTGCGGAAGATGCGCCAGCGACAGAATAGACCATTGGTTGATTTTAGGTAGGAAGTCATCATGCACTCCGTTTGGATGCTGCATGATCCGCCTGTCTGTTTTCTTCCTGCTTCTCTTCTGCGTCACGCTCAGTGCTGCACCGTCGAAACCCAATTTCGTCATCATCCTCGCAGATGACCTTGGCTACTCGGATCTCGGTTGTTATGGAAGTGAGATCGCGACGCCGAATCTGGATAAACTGGCGGCGGGTGGGTTGCGCTTCACGCAGTTTTACAATACAGCACGCTGCTGGCCCACGCGCAGTGTGCTCATGACCGGGCATTATGCGCAGCAGATTGGGATGGACCCGCAGTATGGCAAGTTTCCGGGGTGGGTGAGGACGCTGCCGCAGCGGCTAGCGACATTGGGGTATCGTAGCTACCACTCCGGCAAGTGGCATGTGGGCAATGCGCCGCGTGTCGTGACGGATGCTGGATTCAACCACTCCTATCATGTGGTGAGGCAGGACAATCATTTCCATCCGCAAAGGCATGAATTGGATGACAAGCCGCTGCCAGAGCCGGAAGGGCAGTGGTATTCGAGCATCGCGATTGCAGATCATGCGATCGACTTTCTCAAGGAACACGCGCAGCAGCATGCGGGCACACCGTTCTTCAGCTATGTGGCATTCACGGCACCGCACTTTCCGATTCAAGCGCTGCCGGAAGACATTGCCAAATACAAGGACACCTACACTCAAGGTTGGCCTAAGACCCGGGCAGCGCGATTTGAACAGCAGAAGAAACTGGGGCTGGTCGCGACGACTTTGTCCGATCCCGAATCGCAAATCACCGCACCGAGCGGCAAGGAGAGCGATCTAGAAATCCTTGGTTCTGGTGAGACGCGGCATGCGGTGCCGTGGGAGAGCCTGACATCGGAGCAGAAGGATTTTCAAGCCACGAAGGAGGCCATCCATGCGGCGATGATTGATCGTCTAGATCAGGAAGTGGGAAGGGTGCTGGCGCAGTTGAAGGCGATGAATGTCTATGAGGACACGCTCATTCTTTTTCTCTCTGACAACGGCGCGAGTGCGGAGATCATGGTGCGCGGACTCGGGCATGATAAAAACGCGCCCATGGGTGCGGCGGCGTCTTATCTGTGCCTCGGGCCGGGAGGATCGACGGTATCCAACACGCCGTTCCGTCGTCACAAAATCTGGGTCCATGAAGGCGGCATCAGCACGCCGTTCATCGCCCATTGGCCGCAGGGAATCCGAGCGAAGGGCGAACTGCGTCACACGCCGGGGCATGTCATTGACGTGGTGCCGACGCTGCTCGCGCTGGCTGGTGAAGAGAAGCCGGTGATGCCGGAGAACGCGCCGCCGCTTCCTGGACGCAGCTTGGTGCCTGCATTTGCGAAGGATGAGACGATCAGCCGTGACTTCTTGTTCTGGCACCACTCTGGTAATCGTGCGCTGCGTGAGGGAGACTGTAAGATCGTCAGCGCTGCTGACAACGGCAATGCCTGGGAGCTTTACGATCTGACCACGGATCGTGCGGAGTCGAATGATCTCGCTGCGAAAGAACCGAAGCGAGTGAAGGCGATGGCGGAACGCTGGGAGAAACTGGAGAAGGAATACGTTGCCCAGGCTGGACCCAAGCCGGAACCGAAAAAGAAAGGGAAAGGGAAGAAGGCGGAGGAGTGACGCAGGTCACTTCATGCCGCCGATCTTGCAGCCCTGCGCTTCAGGTTGTGGAGTTGCAACGGGCTTTCCTGCAAGGACGGCATCGAGTGCATCGCGCAGATCCTTCTTCGTGGCGGCGCGCTGACGCTTGGTGGGGCCGAGGTAGAGGTCGTTGATACGGCCTTTGTAAAGTGTCTCTGACTTGGGAGAAAGGACAACGACTTCAGGTGTGATTCTGGCCTGCACCTGCTTTGCGAGTGCTTGCTGTTTGTCGAGGAGCACGGTGGCTTTGACCTCGGAGAGAATGGCATGCTCCATCGCCACTTCATTGGTGATCTCGGGATCGGAGTGCACGAGGTAAATGACGACGCGGTCGCTGTAATCGGCGGTGATCTGGTTGATCTCCTTCATGAACGACTTGGTGGTCGAGCAGAACGGCGAGACGAAGAAGAGCACGACGGCTTTCTTCTCACCCGCAGCGGTGGGATCGTAGCTCTTACCGTCGGTGGCAGGCAGTTCGAGTGCGGAGGCGATGCTGGTGAGAAGCAGCAGCGCGCAAAGCAGGTGTTTCATGGTCTTATTGCAGTTGGGCGACGGCAGCATCCAGCGAGGCTGCATCTTTGATGCTGATGACCTTCACGGATTTGTCGATCTTGCCCATGAGTCCGGCGAGGGTGGCGTCAGGGCCGAGTTCGATGAAAGTCGTGTGACCTGCGGCGATGAGGTGCTGCATGCTTTCGACCCAACGGACGCTGCCGGTGACCTGGCTGGTGAGTGTGGAGCGAATTTCCTCGGGAGTGGAAACGGGTCGGGCTTCGAAATTGCAGACGACGGGAACTTTGGGGCTTTGGATGGATGCGGCGGCGAGGGCTACGGCGAGCTTGTCTTGCGCGGACTTCATCAGGCGGCTGTGATACGCTCCGGCGACTGGCAGGGGAATGGCGCGTTTGATGCCTTTGTCCTTCGATTTGGCGGCTGCATCGGCAATACCTTCGGCGCTGCCGCTGAGGACGATCTGGCCGGGAGCATTGAGATTGGCGACATCGACATCGCATTCCTGGGCGAGTTCGCGGATGGCAGATTCCTCACCACCGAGCAGGGCGAGCATAGAGCCCTTGGTGTTTTTGCAGGCTTCTTCCATGAAGCTGCCACGTTGAAAAACGAGGTTGAGGCCAGTGGCGAAGTCGAAGGTGCCAGCGGCGGCGTGCGCGGTGAATTCGCCAAGGGAAAGACCGGCGGTGGCGGTGATGTTGAGCGCGGGAACCTTGCTCTTCAGCACTTCGAGGATGGCCAGACCGTGGGCGTAAAGGGCAGGTTGGCAGCGGGAAGTCTTGGTCAGCTCCTCCATGGGGCCTTCAAACATGATGTTGGAAAGCGAGTAGCCGAGGGTGGCATCGGCCCGGTCAAAGAGGGCGCGGACGGTGGGATAGCTTTCGGCAAGATCTTTGCCCATGCCGACTTTTTGTGCGCCTTGACCGGCGAAGAGGAGGACTGCGTTCATTCTAGGGTGCTGGATACGGGAGACTGGTTGTTCAATGAGTGGGAAGGATCACTGAGCACGGTCAACGGGGCCGGTCAAGAGGTCGCGAATGGCGGGGCTTTGGGCGATGACTGCTGCTGCCAGCAGTTCGGGGCCGCGCTGCATGGCTTCGGCCAGGGGCATTTCCTGGGGTTTGATGGCGCAAAGGAGGTCGAAGCGGGTGCGGAGTTGGTCTTCGGCTTCGATGGCTCCAGCGAAGGCGGCGACGGGTTTGCCGAGTTCGCGGGCCATGTCGGCAACTCCCATGGGACCTTTGCCATGGAGGGTTTGGGCATCCAGCCGGCCTTCGCCAGTGATGACGAGATCGGCGGCGGTGATGCGTTCACGCAGATGGACCAGATCGGCGATCAAATCGAAGCCGCTGGTGAGCTTGGCTCCGCAGAAAGTCATAAGACCAAAGCCGAGACCTCCGGCGGCTCCTGCTCCGGGAACGTCGCGATGATCGACACCAAGATCCCGTTTCGCGATTTCTGCGAGGTGTTGCAGTCGATTCTCAAAGAACTCGAAGTCCGTCACGCCTTTCTGTGGGCCATAAATGCGGGTGCAGCCGTGAGGGCCGAGCAGCGGGTTGTTCACGTCGCATGCAACGAGGATTTCAGGGCAGGAAAGGGCAGGCTTTTCGATCTTTGCCAATCGATCCATGTTGGCGATGATTGGGGTCAGCGGCACTCCCGCAGCATCCAGAAAGCGGAAGCCCAGTGCCGCCGCCATGCCAATGCCTGCATCATTGGTGGCACTCCCGCCGATGCCGATGACGATGCGCTGCGCCCCGCGTTCGATGGCATCCTCCAACATCAAACCTGTGCCGTGGGTGCTGGCGGTGGTCGGATTGAGCGGAAGATCGCTGACCATGGCGAGGCCGGAAGCGGCGCTCATTTCCATGATGGCCTCTAGGTGGCCCGCTGCGCGGACGAGCCCGTAGCGCGCGGTGACCGGGCGGTTTTGCGCATCAAAAGTGGCGGCTTCACACCACTCGCCGTTCAAGGCGGTGACGACGGCCTCAGCGGTTCCTTCTCCCCCGTCAGCGATGGGGCACAGGTCACAGGTGGCCTCCGGCAGGGTTTGCTGAAGAGCCGTGGCGATGGCTTGAGCAGCGACGGTAGCCGGGATGGAACCTTTGAACTTGTCGATGGCGATGAGAATGCGCATGAGCCGTGGAAGATGCCGAGACGTGGCGAACTGCCAAGCTGGGGTGCATTCTGAATCGCAAATGGTGGCTGTCTGAGTCTGTCAGAGATTTGTAAAAAACATTGAATAGACCTTGCTTTATCGACGTAATTATTATTATTTTATAGTAATTATGTCATTCGCCGCTCTGGCAGAGATCAGCTCGCCCCTGATTGCATCCAGCACCGACCGTTCCAACTTGGGACGGGGAGAGGGAATTGTGCCTGCACCCAACCGGTTCGAGCAGGAGCAGATGGAGCTCAACCTGCGCAATGCACGGATGGGGGCTTGGTTCGTGATGATCCTCGTGCCGCTCTGCAGTTTCCTCGACTGGATGGCGTATCCAGCCGATTACTGGCAGTTCTTGGTGCTACGTCTGGCCTGCGCGGCCAGTTGCATTCCGTTGCTGCTGGCGTTGAACGGATCACTTGGGCGGAAATACTGCCGCGCCTACCCGATCATCCTGCCGCTGCTGCCAGCGCTCATGATCTGCTTCATGATCTACCTGAGCGGCGATCCTGGCTCGGGCTACTATGCGGGACTGTTGTTATGCATCGTGGCGACGGCGTTCGTGTTCCATTGGACGTTCCGTGAGATCGGCATCACGCTTGGTCTGGTGGTGCTTGCCTATTTTGCTGCCACACTGCCCAATCTGCACACCACTGACGATTCACGGGCGCTGGGCATTTTCGTGAACAACACCGGCTTTCTCCTGCTGCATTGCGTGGTGCTCTATGTCGGCAGCCGCCAGCACCATGCGATCCGCCTGCGCGAGTTCGCCAATCGCTGCAAAGTGGAGGATCAGCGCGAAGAACTGGCCGCACGCAATGAAGAACTCACCGCCACGCTGAAGCGCTTGCGCGAAACCGAGGCGCAGCTCGATCAAAGTGAAAAGCTGGCTTCCATCGGCCGACTCAGCGCTGGGATCGTGCATGAGATCAACAATCCGTTGAACTACGTGAAATCGGCTATCTATCTGCTGAAGAAAAAGGGCAAAGTGCTGCCGCCCGAAATCGCTGAAACATTCACCAGCATTGCTGAAGACATCGGCGAGGGCATCGACCGTGTGGCTGCCATTGTTTCGGATCTGCGCACCTTTGCGCACCCAGAAAACCGTGGTGCGCGACCCATTCATTTGCAGGAAACGGCACGCAAGGCGCTGCGTCTGCTGGCCAAAGAGGTCGGAGACCGTGGAGTGCTGCTGGTGGATGAGATTCCGGCGAGCGTCATCGCGCAGGGGGATGAAAACTACCTCATTCAGATTTTGCTCAATTTGGTGCAGAACAGCCTGGACGCATTGGCAGGGCGACCAACGCCGACCATCTGGCTCAAAGCCTGTGAAACCGAGAACGGCGTCGATTTGATCGTGCGGGACAATGGCATGGGTATTCCCAAGGAGAATCTCTCGAAGATCTTTGATCCCTTCTTCACCACCAAGCAGGTGGGGCAGGGGATGGGCCTGGGCCTGAGCATTTGCTTCCGCATGATCCAGCAGATGGGCGGGGAAGTGAAGATAGACACTGCGCCGGACAGTCATACGCAGTTCACACTGAGCCTGAAGAAACCTGAAAACACCTGAATCTGATGCTGAGTCCGCTGCTATCGCCCTACCACATTCTCTACGTCGATGACGAGGAGAAGGCGTTGCATTACTTCAAAGAGATCTTTGGTGACGAGTACACGATCCACGTCGCCAACAATGCGCTGGACGGCTACCGCATTCTTCAAAACTACGGTCCGCAGATTGGCCTACTCCTCACGGACCAGCGCATGCCGGGGCCGAGCGGTGTTGAATTGATGGAGCATGCGCGCAAGCTCAACCCCAACCTCGTTCGCATTCTCGTCACAGCCTACACGGATTATCAGGCCGCAGTTGACGCGGTGAACTCCGGGCGCTGCTTTCGCTACCTGCACAAGCCCTGGGATCCAGATGAACTGAGCGCGGTGATCAAGCACGGGCTGGACTATTACCACGCACTTATTGAGCGCGAGCGGCTGCTGGTAGAGAAAGCGGAATCTGTGCGCAACATGCTCTCCGCAGACAAGGTCTCTGGCCTGGGCATTCTAGCAGAAGGTTTGAACCATCATCTGCGCAATGCGCTCACGGTCGTGCGCGCTTTCATTGATCTGGCACCGATGAAATTGATGGAAGAGATTGGCGGTGCGCACCCGCGTGACCCCTCATTTTGGATCGATGTGCAGAATCAAGCGCAGTCGCAGCTCGAACGCATTCAGTCCATGCTGGCGCGGCTGGCCGAAGCCTCGCACTCCAAGCGGTTGGAGCGCAACGATCAATGCCATCTCCACAGCGTGATCAACGAAATGCTGGAAATGTTTGCTGGGCAGATGAAGGAAAAGAACCTCAAGGTGGAAGTCTCGATTGATCCCAGCCTGCCGCCAGTCTCGGTGCATGGGGCGCGCTTCCGCCAGATGTGGCGTTTGATCTTCATGGAGGAACTCACGCACCTCAGCCCGGGAGACAGCATCCACATCAGCGCGAGTGTCAGGCAAGACGCGAAAGGTCAGAAGCACATGGTGATGTTTGTACGTGACACTGGCGTCTGGGTAGGCGCGGACAAGCCGGTGAATCTGTTTGACCCCTTCTACACCCGTAGCCGCAAGCCGGATGACTTTGGCGTGAACATGATGGCCTGCTACGTCACCATGCACCTGCATGGCGGCACCGCCGAGGCACGTCATCTGGAACCACGCGGACTAGAACTCGAATTCAGCCTGCCGGTCGAAACCACCTTGGAACCCAAGAAGGAAGAAGACTTCTTCCGCACCCTGCTCAATCACGAACAGCGTTGGAAGCAACGCGAAGAGATGGCGGCTGCGTAGAAACGCATTGAGTGCTCAACCCAGCTTCCAACCATCCCTCGGCACACGACTCAGGAAACGATTCGCGTCCTCGTTGTTGGTGATGCGCATGGCTTTCGCATCCCAGAGAATTTTGCCGCCAGCGCGGTGGGCGACGTTGCCGAGGTGGTTGGCTTCGGTGAGTGGACCAGCGTAGCTAAAGGGGCTGCCGGTGGGCGTGCCATTGCGGATGGCGGCCAAGAATTCGGCGTGCTGGCCGGGTGAGTCGGCGATGAAGGGCTTGGGTGCCTGGAAGTCTTTGAATGTGGTATCTGGGAGCAGGACGTGCTTGCCATAATCTGAGAGCAGCATGCCCTTGTCGCCAATGAAGAGGACACCGCTGCTCCACTTGCTGATGAAGGGATCGCTCTTCCACACGTCGGGTTTATCCGCCCCCTGATGCCAGTGGATTTTGCAGGCAGGCATGTCGCCACGGGGACCGTACTCATAAACGGCGTGCATCGAAGCCGGGGCGATCTCGGGATGCGGTGGCGGGCCAAAGGCCTCGATGCTGAGCGGGGCATCGAGTTTCAGCGCCCAGAAGGGGAGGTCGTTCCAGTGGCTGCCGAGGTCGGACATAGTGCCATTGCCGAAGTCCCACCAGCGATACCATTTTGGACCGGGGAAATAGACACTGTTGTAAGGACGCATCGGCGCAGGGCCGATCCACAGATCCCAATCCAGATACGGTGGTGGTGTCTCGCCCAATGCTGGGCGCGCAGTAACATGGACGATGTCACCATTCTTCTTCGCGTCTTCCTCGCTCTGCAGCCCCCAGGCGCGAGAAACGCACACATGGGCCTCGGTCACTTTGCCGATCGCGCCGCTTTGAATCAATTCGACCACGCGGCGGTAGTTTGGCATGCCGTGGATTTGGGTGCCCATCTGTGTGACGACACCGGCTTTGGCTACAGCCTCGGTGATGAGGCGTGCTTCGGCGACATTGTGGGAGAGAGGCTTCTCGCAGTACACCGGCTTCTTCATCAGCAGCGCTGGAAGAGTGGCATAGGCGTGCGTGTGCTCGGTGGTGCTGATAACGACAGCGTCGATCTCGCCAGCGCTGACGGAATCGTACAGCTTGCGAAAGTCGCGGAACTTCTGCGCCTTGGGAAACGCTGTGCCTGCGCGGTCGAGGTTCTCTCCATTCACATCGCAGAGAGCGACGACGTTTTCACGCGGCTCGATGGGCGGAGGTGGCTGCGCGCCAGCATCGGGCTTGGCGTCCTTACCGCGCGGCGGCGTGTACAGTGCGACCCCAGTGAGTTCCTTGATGTTTGCCGCACCGCGTCCACCGACCCCGATGAAGACGAGATTCATCTTATCGTTCGGCGAACGCGAACTGACGATGGCAGGGAATCCCAGGGCGGCAGCGGCGGTGGCACTGCGGGAAAGGAACTGACGACGGGACGAGACAGGTTGGCTGGCACTCATGGTTGTCAGCGAATACGTGGGTGAGCCAGAAGCTCTAACCACTGATGAGATAGAATGCCGGAATAATCAGAGCAGTGCTCTGCCGTGGGATGGGTGTGGCGACAGCCCGCCCGTCCATCAGCGCATGGCATCGCCCATGACTCGGTGCCCTTCCCAGAGTCGGGCGGTTTGGCGAAGGGGGGCTCAGTGATGAACAAACGCAGCGCGCCAAACACACCCAACGTACGGTCGGAGGCGTGCTCTGCCGTGCCAGACACACCCAACGTGCCTGAAGAGACGTCCCGAGAAAGCTTTGGATTTCCCACCTTACTCTTTGCTTTCCTTCTTCTTGTTGTTGTTCCCGCCTGCTCCAGGCTTCCTCGGCTCATTGACCGGCTTGTCAGGATCGTACTTCGGATTCCGTTCGGGAATCTGGGCTCCGGTGTCTTTGAGCCAGGCCATGAGTTTGTCGCGCAGTTGCAGCGCGCGTACGGAGTCAAAGGGGGCGCGGTTGTCCACTTCACCTGCGTCGAGTTTCAGATTGTAGAGTTCGACGTGGTTGTCCTCATGGAAGAGAATGAGCTTCCAGTCGCCTTCGCGGATGGCGCTGTAGGGCGTGGCGCTGCCGGGGTGGTAGTGCGGGTAGTGCCAGTAGATGGCCTCACGGGCGAGGGTGTCTGTGCCGCCGAGCAATGGCAGCAGGGACTCACCATCGACGACTTGATCTTTCTTGAGCGGTGTCTGCGTGGCGGCGAGCAAGGTGGGGACGTGGTCGTAAGTGATCACGGGCACATCGCAAGTGCTGCCGGGTTTCACCAGGCCGGGCCAAGCGACGATGAGCGGGATATGCACGCCGCCCTCATACGCGCTGCCTTTGCCAAGTCGTGCCGGGCTGTTGTCAGTGGGGCCGCGCGACCAGCCGTTTGGATTGACCATGTGACTGAGACCGCCGTTGTCGCTGGTGAAGATGAAAATGGTGTTTTCGCTGAGCTTCAGTTCATTCAATTTGGCGCGCAGTTTGCCCACGCTGTCGTCGATGCTCTCCACCAGCGCGGCATACACGGGATTGCTGTGGCCACCGACAGCTTTCTTGGCCTGATACTTGGCGATGACTTCCGGCTTGCCCATGATTGGCGTGTGGACGCCGTAGTGCGGGAGATAGATGTAGAACGGTTTCTCCTTGTGCTTGTCGATGAACTTCACGGCTTCATCCGTGAGCCGGTCGCTCAGGAATTCATCCTTGGGTCCATCGGGCAGGGTGGCGATCTTGTAAGGCGAGAAGTAGCTCGGTGGCGAGCCGCCGCTTGTGCCACCGATGTTCACATCGAAGCCGTGCTTGGTGGGATAAAATTCTTCATTGCCGAGATGCCATTTGCCAATGCTGGCGGTGGCATAGCCGCGTGTTTTGAGGCGTTCGGCAATGGTTTCTTCCTCCAGCGGCAGTTGCATCGTCCAATTGGGAATGAGCAGACGTCCATTGCTAGGCACATGGCCTGCGATCCAGTCGGTGATGTGCAAACGGGCGGGGGATTTCCCCGTCATCATGGCCGCACGCGTGGGCGAGCAGACCGTGCATGCGGAATACGCCTGCGTGAAGCGCATGCCGTCCTTTGCAAGCTGATCGATGTGCGGTGTCTCGTAATATTTGGAGCCGTAGCAACCGAGGTCGGTCCAGCCCATATCATCGATGAGCATGACGATGATGTTGGGCGGAGATCCGGTTGGTAGCGCTGGTGGAACGGGGACTTTCACCAACGGCGGCTGGATGGGGGGCGTTGGAACTGTGGAGGTTGCTGTTTTAACGACGGTGGACGTATTCTCAGCATCTGCCGCAGCAGTCACTGGGGTAGGGGATGCCGAAGGAGATTGAGCGGTCAAAAGACTCGTCAGGCATAAAAAGGTAGCGAGAAAGCGGTGCATGAAAGGTCGGCTGGGAGATGAAATGAGACACTGTCTCATCTTGGATTCAATTACAAGAGCAGATGTGCTTTCAGCGAATTTTAGCATCCGGCAGTGCGCTCTTCACGCCTTCATCCAGCGGCATCTTGTCGGTGTTGGCGTCGAGACCGGTGGCGAGCATGAGCTTGGCGAGTTCGGCTTGCAGTTCCTTCACTTTGCCGGCGAGTTCAGGCTTGCTGATGAGGTTTTTGGTTTCACCGGGATCGTTCTTTAAGTCGTAGAGTTCGGCCATGTGTTTATCAGGGCTGCCATCGCCGGGCGGGTAATGGATGTACTTCCAGTCATCGGTACGAACGGCGCGGACATTTGGCGTGTAGGGAAACTGCTTTTCGTAGTTGTAATGGTAGAACCAGCTTTGACGCCATGCGGGATCGCCGCTCTGCACCAGCTTGACGAAGGATTTGCCGTGGATGTTTTCCAAGGGCGGTGCACCGCAGAGAGCCAACAAGCTGGGAGCGACATCGACGGTGAGCACCTGCTGTGGGATGACTTTAGACTCTTTCGTGAGCTGCGGAGCCCGAACGATGAGCGGGATACGCAGGCTCGGTTCGTGCGCGGTGCGTTTGTCCACCATGCCGTCTTCGCCTTCGAGCAGGCCGTTGTCGCCCATGAAGACGATGATGGTGTTGTCGAGCTGTTTGGTTTCCTCCAGCCATGTGCGCACGCGTGCCACGCTGTCATCCACACTCAGGACGGTGCCCCAGTAGCCATGGACCATGTTTTCGAAATCCTTGACGGCGGCGGGGCTGTCATCGGGAAACTTTTTCCGCCACTCAAACAGCGGGCCATAGATGCCATGCCAGGTGTAGAGGCGCTGTTTGATCCATGCGGGCTTGTCATCCAGCATGAAGGCCGTGGCGGGGTAGGGGACGCGCACATCGTCAAAGGCGTGTTCATACTTTGGCTCGGGTGTGTAGAAACTGTGCGGAGCCTTGTGACCGATGCAGGCGCACCAGGGTTTGGCGGCGGTCTGCTGCTTGAGCCAGTCCATGGCGAGATCGGTGACGACGTTGGTGTAGTAGCCTTTGATGACTTCGCGCTTCTTGCCATTGAGGTTCCATTCGGTGTCGAAGTATTTGCCCTGACCTTTGTGCGTCACAAAGGTGTCAAAGCCGGGACGCGGTTCGTCATTCTCCTCGCCCATGTGGTATTTGCCAAAATAGGCGGTGGTGTAGCCCGCATCGTGCAGCACGGAGGGGAAGCTACGCAGTGTGGAGGGATACTCGGTAAAGTTGTTGGTGACGCCATGGGCATGCGCATAGAGGCCGCTGAGGATGGAGGCGCGGCTGGGCGAGCACAGCGAAGTGGTGCAGAACGTATTGGCAAAGCGCACGCCCTCCTGTGCGAGGCGGTCGATGTTCGGCGTCTTCACATGCTTCGAACCGTAGCAACCTAGGGCATCTGGGCGCAGGTCATCGCAGAGGATGAAAAGGACATTGGGCTTCGCAGCGAATGACGAATGCAAAATGACGAATGATGAAAACAGGAAGACTAAGCAACGAATCATGGTGGTGGCGCTAACGAAGAAAGGCTGCCGTGTCTGTCAAAAAGGAAAGGCTGCGCTGTGCGTGACGTTTTCCTACACGCCATGACCCACCGCCGCTCCTTCCTCAAACAATCTGTCGCCGCTTCTGCTGGCGTGTTTTACATCGCCAAAACCTCCTGGGCACAGAAAAGCCCCGGCGACACCATGAATGTGGCCGTCATCGGCTTCGGCGGGCGCGGAGGCTCGCACATCAGCGGCTACAACAAGCTCAACAATGATGGCGTGCGCGTCGCGGCTCTGTGTGACGTGGACAGCAAGACTCTCGACAAAGGACTGCAGTCCTACGACAAAGAAAAAATCAAAGTTACTGGCTACTCCGATCTGCGGAAGCTTTTGGAAAACAAGGACATCGATGCCGTGAGCATCGCCACCCCAAACCAATGGCATGCACTTGCCACGATCTGGGCCGTGCAGGCTGGCAAGGACGTGTATGTCGAAAAGCCGGTATCACACTGCGTGTGGGAAGGCCGGCAGATGGTGAAGGCCGCACGCAAGTACAGCAAGATCGTGCAAACGGGCACGCAGTCGCGCTCCAGCCGCAAAGGCATCGCTGAAGCGGTGAAGTATGTGCAGGAAGGCAATCTGGGGAAGATCCTGCTCGCACGCGGACTTTGCTACAAACGCCGCCCCAGCATTGGCAAGATCGAGAAAGAGCAGCCAGTTCCTGAAACCATCGACTACGATCTCTGGTGCGGCCCCGGTCCGAAAGGCCCGCTCATGCGCGCGAAGCTGAAGTACGACTGGCACTGGACCTGGGCCTACGGCAACGGCGATCTCGGCAATCAAGGCATCCACCAGATGGACATCGCCCGTTGGTTCCTCGGCGAGATGGAATTGTCCCCCAGCGTCTGGAGCATTGGTGGCCGTCTCGGTTATGTGGATGACGGTGAAACGGCCAACACGCAGATCATTTACCACGGTTACGAAAAGGCACCGCTCATCTTTGAAGTGCGCGGCCTACCGGACGCGAAGGACGGCAAGAATATGGACAAGCTCATGCAGACCACCAAGGGCGTGAAGTTTCAGCCCATTCCTAAAGTCGGCAAAGACGGCAAGACTGAACCCGGCGTCGAAGGCGCGGGTGTCGGTGTCATCATCGAATGTGAGGGCGGTACCATCGTTGTCCCGAGCTACTCGGGCTGTGTTGTCTTTGACAAAGAAGGCAAGGAGATGAAGAAGTTCGAAGGCAGTGAAGACCACTTCAAAAACTTCATCAATGCCTGCCGCAGCCGCCGCGTGGATGATCTGCACGCTGACATCCTCGAAGGCCATCTCTCCAGCGCCCTCTGCCACACGGCGAATATCAGTCATCGTCTCGGCCAGAAAGAGAAGCCCGCAGCCATCCTTGAACAGATCAAAGGCGATCGCTTCGCCACGGAAAGCTTTGAGCGCATGCAGGATCACCTGGGCAAGAACGAGATCGATCTCACCAAGGACATGCTCACTCTCGGCCCCGTGCTCAAGATGGACGGCAAGACCGAGCGCTTCATTGATCAAGACGCTGCGAACGCGATGCTCAAAGACAAGTATCGCGCACCGTTTGTCGTGCCGGATGAGGTGTGAGGTTGGAGAGGGCGAGTGTGTCTGCGGTGCCGCTGATCGACGGGCAGGAGTGCCCATCGTACTCAAGCTGCACCCAGCATCTCGCCATACGAGAAGTCGCTGACGTAGAGGCGCACGCGTACGGCTGCGCCCTCTTGGAGAGGAAACTCTGGCAGTTGTTTCTGGATGGTGCCGAAAATCTCTTTCCCATTCGGCAACACGGCGTGGCAGGTGCGTGGACTGAGCACACGACGGATCGTGGCCACGGTTTCAAGTCGGTGGGGGATCTCCATCACTTCGTCACGGGAATGGCACGGCGTGCCGGAGGTTCATTGCTGACAGGAGCCTTTCGATTCCAGTCGATCTTGGCTGATTGAAACAAAGTGCGGGCAGTGATGAGATCCACCGCACGCTGCAGCACGACGTCAGAGGGACGTGGCGCATCCTCGGGCAGGGCCTGACCAGCGGAGCGCTTGAGGTAGGAGTCGAGCTCGGGATTGGTATTGGCGACGAGTGCGGCTTCGTTGAATCGTGCGCGAGGCTTGTCAGTGATGGCGCTTTTGACGTCCGTGGCATCGGTGGCGTGAAACACCTGGCGCTTGATGGTGGTCGGCATGGAGATCGGGAAATCTGGCTGGAGGCCCTTTTTGTATACCGAGCTGTCGTCAGTGAGCAGCACCTCGGCACGGGCAAAGCGCAGGGACCACCCGGCATCCACCGGTACCGTTTCATAGCGCACGGCTCCACCGCGAGTGGGGGTGCCTATCAAGAGCGCCTGCTTCCGCTGGCGCAGTACGGCGGCCATGGTTTCACCCAGGTTGTTGGTCTCATCATCGACGAGGACGAGCAGTTGCTTTGACCATATCGGCTCGCGGGTATTCGTTTCAACTTCGGAGACCGTCTGTCCCATTTGCTTCATTTTGAACAGCACTTCGCCTTTGGGGATGAACAGGCCCAACATGTCCGCCGCATCATTGAAATCCCCTGGTGGGGCTGGACTGCGGAGGTCGAGGATGAGATGGCCGACCTTTTTGCTCACAAACTCACACATCTGCTGCTCAAGTTCCTTCGTTTCGCGCGGCGTAAATTCGCGGGGGCGCAGGTAGCCAATCTGCGGCGTGAGCAGTTCTGCCTGCACACCGGAGAGCGCGCCGGATTTGGCCTCGCTAGTGCGGGGCACCAGCTCCGCACCGAAATCAAGTCGCTGGAGCAGACCTGAGAGTGCGGCACGGTTCAGCACATCAAAGGTCAGATCACTGCTGCGGATGTATTCCTTCTGCAGGATGCGAAACGCCGTCTGGATGCCTGCCTGGCTGACGTCCTTCGGCTCCGTGCCACTGGCGGCGAATACGGAAGAGGTAAAAGTCAAAATGAAGGCGAGTCGTCTCATGCGTTGGTCTGCTGCAGATGATTGAGAGCATGTACGGGCGCTGCGCCAGCACTTTGCCACATGAAATGCTGGGCGATGGCGCGGCTGACGAACTCCTTGGCGACTGCAACGGCTTCATTCAGGCCCATTTCCAGTGCCAGACCGGTGGCGATGGCAGCGGAAAAGGTGCAACCGGTACCATGGGTGCGCACGCTGGGCGTGCGCGGTGCGGTGTGCCAGAAAAGTTCGCCATCCAGGCAGAGGACATCGGCGGCGTCACCCTTTAGGTGACCACCTTTGACCAGCACGGCGGCATCGAAACGAGCGCTCAGTTCAAGAGCGCAGGCCTCCATGGCCTCAATATCTGGAACCTCGCGATCCCACAGCACGCGGGCCTCGTCCAGATTCGGCGTGATGAGCGAGGCCAGCGGCAGCAGTTCGTCGATCAAAGTGCGCACGGCGGCATCTTCGAGCAGCCTGCCGCCGCTGGTGGCGATCATGACGGGGTCAACGACCAGCGGGATGCGCCCATGGCCAAGCTGCCGCCAAGTTTCCGCCACCGCATGCACCTGATCCCGCCCGCCGAGCATGCCGGTCTTCGCGGCGGCAATGGGGAAACCGCCAAACAGCACACTCATCTGATCCACAATGAAGTCCGCATCCAGCAGGCGCACCTGTGAGACGAGGCCGGGCGTCTCTGACACCACACTGGTCAGTGCATTCAGGCCGTAGCCACCGAGGGCTGAAATGGCCTTCAAATCCGCCTGCACCCCCGCTCCACAGGAAGAATCTGAACCTGCGATGGAGAGAACGACGGGAGGGGAAGTCATGGTGGCGGCTGGCGGGATGGTACGAGTCCGGCTGCTTTTTGCAAACCCCGGCTTGTGGCATCCGGCGTATGAACTAACTTACGCCATGAATTTCGATCCGTTGCCAGGACTCACGGTCACGGTGGACAGCATCGCCTACGACCCCACCAGGCCTGCTCCGCCAGATCGTCCGCACCCGTTTGTGTATCATCTCTCGATCCACAACGACTCAGACGACATCGTGCGCATTTTCGGCCGCAAATGGATCGTGCGTGACACGGACGGCGACACCATGGTTGTCGAAGGCGACGGCGTCGTCGGCCAGTTCCCCAATCTCTCGCCGGGGGAAACCTTCAGCTACAACTCATACCACGTCATCAAGACCGAAAGCACCGCCACGGGGTCCTTCTTTGGAACGACGCCGGATGGGCGGCGCGTCTGCACGCGAATTCCGCCGATTGAGATGCATCCGCCGTTGATGGGGTGAATCACTCCTTCTCACACACAATCCGAAACCCCACGCTGTCGAGGTGGACGTTGTGCGGGTCTGGTCCGCGGAATGAAGCCAGCAGGCGTTTTTCACTTCCAGCGCGGAAGGAGCCGCCACGGACGATGCGCAGGGTGTTGTTGGGTGGGTCGTACCAGCCATCGACCCATTCCCAGACGTTGCCGGCGAAGTCGTAGAGGCCGTTGGCATCGGCAGGGTAGCTGCCGACAGGAGCGGTGTCAGGATAGCCGTCGTCCATCTCCAGCCATTTGGCATCGTAGCTGTTGTGATACTTTTTGCCGAAGGCCTCGTCGCAGAAATTGCCGACGGTCTTGGAGAGGGGAGCTTTGCCCCAGTGATGGATACCCGTGCTGGGCGGTTGCTGATTGGGGGCAATTTCAGGCTTCTCCTGCAAGCCTGCCAGCACGCTCCATTCCTGATCGGTAAGCAGGCGGTACTTGCGGCCTTCTTTTTTGCCCAGCCATTCGCAGAAGGCCAGTGTGTCGGTAAAGCTGACATTGATGGCGGGATGATCGGGCGTTTGCGGGAAGTCAGGCTTCTTCCATTCGACACTCGTGGCGGCAGCGAATGGCTGGTAGTCTTTCACCCGCGTCTCATAGCGGCAGACCAGCACACCGATGCTCGCGACGCGAACGAATGGCATCTCCAGGCTGTTGGAGAATGCCGTTTCGATCTTGGCCGTCTGAGCGCTGGCGTAGTAAGTCAGCAGCAAGAGGAAAAGGGCAGGGAGCAAGCGCTGCATGGCCTACTTCTTCACGGGGGCGGCCTTCCACTCCCAGCTCTCGCCGAAGAAACCGGCATCGCTGATGCCGCCGGGGGCCTGGCTGGTCTTGGGCTTGGTAAGATCGATCACCGCCCAGTCTGGCAGCTTGGCCACCTGACGGGCGTTGTTGAGGTAATCGTATTCGCGATAGGTGAAGCCGCTATTGATCACGACATACTTCGTCGGATTGAGCGGGTTCGGATAGATGAGCACGGGCGCACTGGTGGCGGCATCGTAGGTCTTGCCATTGGCCACGAGCTTGTCCTTGGACCACTGGATCGGTAGCTTGTCGGCGATCTTGGCGAGCACGGCATTGCTCTGCGGGTCGCCCCAGAGCACGAGGTTGTTGGCGGCGATGTCGGCATCGCTGACGGCGGTGTCGTCTTTGGTCGGGGCATCGCCACGGAACTGGCGGCGCCATTCAAACTGGGCGCGTTCGAGTTCGGCCTTGGCCCAAGCATCCACCTTCTCGCTGGCTCCAGCCTTGGTGGGTTTCACGAAGAGAAACTTGTCCATGAAGGCGTCATCGATCGGACCTTCGAGGCCGTGCTTCTTCACCAGTTTGCCGTCGCCTTCATTGTCGAGCGTTTGCGTCCACTTGCCGTTCTTCAGTTGGAAATGCACCAGCCAGGAGCGGTCCAGCTTTGGGCGGGTAACTTCAAGCAACTGGCCGTCGATGCTGACGACGGGCTTGTAGAGTAGGGGCAGCGGGCAGTGGCCTGAGGGCATGTCGAGCGTGAAGGCGCTGATGTTCTGCAGCTTGATGGTGATCTCGGACGGACCGGTGATACGGGCATGAATGCGGCCGCGCACCCAGTGTTCTTCAAGTGCATCCACCGTGACCCAGAACATGTGATTGTAGCGCAGGAACCAGGTGGACAGATGAATCTCCTTTGGCGCGCGATTGCGACCGATGGCCGCGATGCTGGCGAGGCGCTTCTCGATTTCGATGAGCGAGTCGGGATGAATCTTGTGAGCGGTCTGCGGACCGATGATGTGCAGGAGATCGACGTTTTCTCCACGCAGTGCTTTCTCCATCATGTCGGCAGCCTGCTTCTGTTTGTCGATCTCACCGCTATAAGCCACGGTGGGGCAGTTTTCCAGGTTCAGGGCGTTGTCGGTGGAGTTGTACCAGTGCCAGAGCTTCTGCTGATACCAGGGAGCGCCGCTCACATCTTCACTCTGGTAGCCGCCGAGGAATTCGGGGGTCTCGGCAAAGCCGGCACCGGGATTGGCACCGCACCACTTGTCAGCGTAATTCACCGCGAACTGCCACGCTGCCGCTCCGCCCATGCTGAAGCCACGCACGATGATGCGGTCTTCATCAATGGCATAAAACTTGGAGGCGTGGTCGATGGCTTCGATCAAGTCGATCTCACCGGCGAACTTGTTTGCGCAGCAGTAGCGGCCGTAGGGATGCAGCACGAGGACTCCTTTGGGCGTGATCTGCCCGGCCTGCTTGCGGCGCTGATCGAGGAAGGCGAGTTCGCTAAGCGTCTCACCACGGCCATGGCACCAAGCATCGAGACGCGTCGGAGCACCGGAATAGCTCTCAGGAATGATCATGCCGTAGGGCTGCACCGAGCCATCGATCTTGGAGCGATAGGCGCGCACCACGAGGCCCTTCTGCTTCGTCCACGGAGCCTGGCCGGTTTTGAACTGCTCGGCACGTTGCAGACCTTCGGCAATGAGTTCGTCGGCGTTTTTGAGTTCGCCCAGCTTGTGAACCTCATTGTAGCGGAGCGCCCAATCAACCGCCTTGTGGTAGATCTCAATGTCTGGCAGCAGATCTGCGAGCTGCGGATTCTTTGACTGCGCCTTGGCGGCGTCATCAATAGCCGTGCGGAGTTTCTTCAATCCTTCAGTGAGGCGGGCACGATCTGCATCAGGCACTGCCACGCCAGGAGGTGGCACAGGGCGCACGTCTGCGGCTTGGTTGTCCTTGAGGCCATCGGCCAGGGCGGCGCTGAGGGCGAGGAAGGGGAGGAGGAGACGCTTCATGGTTGGAGGAGAGAAGAAAGACCCAAGAAGCTATTTCTTGCGGGAGGTTTTCGGTTTCACCGCCGAGATCAGCGGGACGTTGTGAATTTCAAAGGGCGCGCTGGTGGCGCTGTCGAACTCAGCGGCGGCTTCGAGGCCGGCTCGCGCGATTTCCTCAGCGGTCTTGCACTTGTCATACGCCGTTTGCATGGCACCGAGGGCGTAGTCACGGCCGGAGCCTGCGGCCCAAAATTTGTGAAACTGCTGAGCGGAGCGGTAGGAGTAGATGGCGAAGATGCCGTGCGGGTTTGCCAGCAGGCCGTAGAACTGCGTAGTCTCGTACTCCTCGCCTTTGTCCGGCATGGCGGCCATGAAGTACTCGGCCTTCAGCCAGGCGTGCGAGTGACGGAAGGTTTCAAAAATGGCCTCACAGGAAGAAAAGTCACGCGGGCGGTCCGCATTGGAAAAGTAGCTATTCATCACCACCAGACTTGCCGAGGTGCCGGTGAGACCGATGAAGGTGTCGCTGATCTTGGTGATCTTGGTCTTGTTGACGACGTGCTGCGCCTTTTGGCGCAAGGAGCCGAGACAACTGAGTGTGTCTGCGCCGATGCAAGCGACGCCATTCTTCTGAGTAACTACGATGGTTGACATGAGACGTGATGTGTAGTGGGAGCGCGGGGATACCGCAACCCTCAAACAGCACGCTTTATGGCATGAACTGTCCGCGCCGAATTTCGGAGCCTTTGAAGATGATGCGGAAGCGGAAGACTTTTTTCTTGCGGCAGTGAATCAGGCCGGTTTGCAGATCAAAGCGTTCCGGGATCTCAATACGGTGCAGGTCAGCCGTGGCGTGGTAGCCGCGTTCGGAGAAGATGTCGATGAGCATCGCCAGAGCTTCGGGATCATGGAAAAGCTTGTCCTCGCTATTGATGTCAGCGCGCCCGGAGATGGCATGACGCACAATGATGGGCATCATTTTCTCCTCGATGAAGGTGACCACCGCCTGCATAAGCTCCGGCTTCTCCACCTTGTAACTGTCGAGACGACGCACGAGATCCTGCCGCGCATGCCGCACGATCTCGCTGGCCAGCGGCAGATCGCGCAGTTGGTCGAAGGTGCGCGGGTCGAGTTCGAGGGAACTTTGGTACTCCAGCTCGCGGATGATGTTGTCCTGCACCAGTTCCAGCGGTGCCTGCGCATTGATGAAGTGGTAGTGGAAGATCTCCTTCAGTGAGACGAGTGCATCGTAGGTCTTCTCTTTGAAGACCTTGTAGCGATTGCGCGCCAGAGCAGGATCGAAGTCCGTGGCGCGTTCCTCCCACAGCTCTCCGAGGCCCGAGCTGCGGACTTCCGCATTGTGCGCCAGCACCTCCTGGCCGCGCTTGAGCTGCCGGGCGATGCTTTCCGCCTCATCGACAAACAGCACCATGATGTGGAAGATGGGCTGCTTGAAATGCGCTGCATCGGGTGTCTCCGAAAAATCTCGACGAAGGCGGATCATCTCGTCAAAGAGCATCTTCAAACACTCCACCTGCACCTTGGTGCGGGGGAAGCCATCAAGGATCGCGCCGTTTTGCTGCTCGGGTTCGAGGAGTTTGCGGATGAGAATGCCCACCACTTCGCGGTCACCCACCATGCCGCCCTGGGCTTTGAGCTTTTGTGCTTCCGGGCTGTCGAGCAGCGCGCTGACCACAATCGGCTGGGCCGTGATGCCACGCACACTGCGAATGAAATCTGTGTTGGTGCCCTTGCCCGCACCTGGTGCGCCACCGAGAAGGATCAGCTCTTTCGGGAACCGCAGCTTCTCGCGGCCATAGTCTTCTTCGAGCTGTTTCCAGACGTGGTTGAAGATGAGCTGGGCATCTTTGATTTCCAGATCTGCCGGCGCGGCAGGTTTGGTGGCGGGTTCGTTGGTGGCGGACGGCATTGCTGGGCTTATTCCAAGGAGAGGCGCTTGCCAAGTACAAGGAGCAGGACTTGCTAAGTCCTGGCTTGGTTTTGAGAGATGCCCTCCAAATAACCAATCCGGGACTTTGCAAGTCCCTCTCCTTGAGCCTAGCCCCTCAAAGTCATCAAATAAGCCAGCAGATCGGCCACCTGCTGCTCCTGAAGTGCATCGAGCAAACCCTCGGGCATCAAGGAACGCCGAATGAACTTCGTGCTCCGAATGTCCTTCTTGTCGAGGCGGCGGTCTGGTAATCCGGGCATGCGGATGACGGTGGCGTTCTTGTCTTCACTGACAAAGAAGGCGTCGATGAGATCACCATTTTTCATTTCGACGCGGTAGATGCGGTAGCCCGGCTCCATGGCGGCGTTCGGAGTTAGGATGTTGCGGAGCACGGCTTCCAAGCCCATCGCGCCAACGCCACTTAGGTTTGGGCCGATCTGCCCGCCCGCACTGCCGATCTGATGGCAGGCCATGCAGAGAGCGCTGAGGGCTTTGCCGTTTGCTGCGTTGCCTTTCGGGGCGAGCGCGGAGTATTTGGCGAACTTGGTGTCGAGCGTCTTGGCCTGCTCCTCGGTGAGCAGCGGTGGGGTGTCGATGGTCTTGGCGACGCGGGCTCCCTTTTCAAGCTTGCCCCAGGCATGGTCGTAGCGTTTCATGCCTTCGGCGGATTCAAGGATGCGGTCAAAATTGGCGCGGATCTCCGCTGCGGTCCGTGCGCAGTTCCAGATGCGGAACTCGGTCATCACGCCCTCGGTGCCGCCTTTCGGGCCGCTCCAGCCGATACGGCAGTTTTCCCACTTGGCGGGTGCGGGTTTGGTGCCAGTGGCGTCGAGTTCACCGTTTTGGTAGATGCGAATGATGCCTTGGGCGTCGCGTGTCACGGCAATGTGCGTCCACAGATCGGGCGTCATCGGTTTGGTAGATGTTGCAACATCTTTCAACTCCGAACCGGCATAGACGCGGAACTTGGAACCGAAGAAATTCATCTCAGGTCCGCCGGGCGCGCCGAGGATGTCGTCCTGATTGCCAATGTTCGGTGCAAGCCGCACCCAGGTCTCGATGGTGAAGGGGCCGTCGAGCGTGATCTTGGAGTCCACCCAGGCATTGTCCTCACCATCGAGCAACAAGACCTCGCGGAAGATGCCGCCGAGCTGCTGCTGGAGTTTTTCGAGCGCAGGGTCATTGCCGAGCACGGTGGCGAGACGTTCGACCGTGGGGCCATCGAGGTCCGCCTGCGGCAGGATTTTGTCGAGCAAGGCGGCGACGATGGTCTGCGCTCCTGCCTTGGTGCTGGCGAGAGCGTTTAGCGCTGCACGGCGCTGCGCTGGCTGGAGCGAAGGATACAAACCGAGGAGCTTGGTAGCGGCATCGTGCGCACGAGAGGCCGCGAGGGCTTCGAGTGCGGCATCGCGGGTGAAGGGATCGGGATCGGATTTGGCAAGGGAGGCGAAGAGATCGGCCGCGTCGCTGTGGAGATCACGCAGGGTGTTGAGCATCGCCACGGAACTCTGCTTCTTCACGAGTGCGACGATATTGCTTTCAAGTGCGGTGAGCTGGAAACCGCCGATGAGTTGCAGCGCCAAAGTAATGCGGGCAGGAGTGCCTGCATCATTTTGCAGAATCTCTCTAGCTGTCTCAGTCAGCAGCGGCGCGATCTGTTTTGCATCGAGCTTGGTGCGCTGCGCGAGTAGCTTCTCGGCAACAACGACTCGCGATTTCTCATTCGTTAGGAGCGCCTTCAGGGCGTCGCCAACGCCGGGTTCAGTCGGGAACTGCGCGAGACGCAGTAGTTCTTCGTCATTCGGGGCGCGATCAAGCTGCGGCAGCAACTTGGCCACACGCGAGGCACTGGCTTTCGGCTCCAAAGCGAGCGAGGCAAGCACGCGGGCTTCTAGCGGCAGCTTAGCCGCAGCTTTGGTGTCGAGGAACTTAGCGACAACATCCGGGTGACGCTCCAGAAACATGCGCACGAGGAAACGCTCGAACTCACGGTCATAGGCCTCACGCACAGGGATTTGCTTCGGGCCGCGCGATGACTGGATCGTGGGGCCGGGAAGGGAAGGCTTGGCGAAGGCGAGCAGTTCACCGATGTTTTGAGCGGCGAGATTGCGACCAATGGCGCGGAGTTGAACGCTCTCTCTGGGGTAGGCATACTCTGATGCAGCCCAATAACTCGCGGCAAGCTGCTTTCTGTCGCTGAGAGTTTGCCAAACAATTTGAGATTTGCCAACAGGGCCATCCTTGAGTGCGGCGTTGAGTTCATCACCGCTCAACTTCGTGAAGTCCGCCACTTCCGTCTTCGCGCCCTTCGGCTTCACGCGCCAGATGCGACCCCTTGTCTTATCTCGGTCTGGATGCGTGCGCGGCACCTCATTGTGAGAGATGATTTTGTTATACCAGTCGATGATATAGATGCAGCCGTCGGGACCGTTGGTCAGGCCCACGGGGCGGAAAAAGGGATCGTCGCAGGTGATGAGGTCGGGGAGTTGTTCAAGTTTCCAATACGCACCGTCGCGATGCATGCCGAGGGTTTGAATCTTTGAGGTGATGGGATTGGCGACGGCCATGGTGTGTGCCGCTTTGGGGTCGCGAAGAGCACCGCTTTCGATCAGAGCAAGGCCGCTCAATCCGGTGCCGCCCATGCGAAACTCGGCCTGCGGAGGGAAGTCGGGCTGGTAGCTCTTCTTGAGGGCCTCCATGCCGCCGGGGTAGTAGGCGTACTCGTGGAAGGGCATGATCGGGTAGCCATAGTCATTGGCCTCCTGAATGAAGGTCTCGCCTTCGCCGGTGATGACGAGACCCCAGATGTTGTTGGGGCCGACGCTGGTCATTTCAAACTCGCTGCCATCCGGACGGAAGCGGGCCATGCCGCACTTGGGGTACTCTACGACGACATCGCTGCCGGGCTTGTGAACCTTGCTATTGTTGAAGAGGCCCTGCGCCATCCAGATCCAGCCGCCGGGGGCTCGGGTGAACTGATGTGGAAACAGGTGCGAGTCCTGCACGCCGAAGCCGGTGAGGATGACGTCGAACTTGTCGGCCTTGCCATCGCCATTGGTGTCTTTGTAGAGCTTCAGATCGTGACCATGCTGCACGTAGCAGGTGTCGCCATTGCCCCAAGGTAGCATGCCGGTCGGGATGGCGAGGCCATCGGCGAAGACGGTGGGATGGGTGAGTCCACCCGCGGGAATCGGCCCATTGACCGACTCCCGTGGATAGACGAGCACCTTGTCCTTGCCATGGGCCGCATACACCGCCTCGGCGGCGGCGGGGTTTTCATTCGCATCCACGGGATACTCCAGTGCAGTCTGCGTCCACATTCGCCCTCGTTGATCAAAATAAACACTGACGAATTTGCCGAGCCCTTCGCTTTCTTTGACGACGAGTTCGATCTCATAGCCTTCGGGCAGGTGGAACTTCTTCATTTGCTCCTCGGCGCTCAAGGCGGTGCCCTGGACGTTGTTGTAGCTGATGTCACGCTTCGGTGCGGCTGCGGCATCGGCCTGCGGCTTCGGCGGCGGGGCGACGAGTTTGCGTGCGGCATCAATGCCGCCGAGTGATTCCCAAGTCGGCGCGCCAGGCGTCGGCGGCAGTTCTTCAATCGTCACGTCTTTGACCTGCACGAGGCAGACGCCACCGCTATGCACCTGCGGGCCAATGAGGCCATCCAGCGCGATGTTCTTGTCCGTCTCCGTGTAGTCGATGCAGTGGACGCCATTGATCCATGTCTGGATGCGCGGCCCCTCCGCGCGGATGCGGTACTCATTCCAGCCGAAGACATCGATGGCCTTGTCCAGCGCGGCCTGCTGCTCCGGCGTGGGTGCCCAAATGACCTTGTTGCGGCGGAACTCATCATAGATCTTGCCAAACCATCCTGCACCGCAATCGACCTGATAGCCGGTCATGTGAGCGCCGCCGGGAACGCGCAGGCTGCGAATCTGGATGCCGCTGTTGAGCATGCCGGTCTTGGGATCGCCGCTGACCTTGATCTTGAGCTTCAGATCGAAATTCTGATAGTTCTTCTTCGTGCAGATGAAGTGGTTCTCTTTGATCTTTTCTGTCGTGGAGCCGCCAGTGATCATGCCGTCTTCAACGCGCCAGATCTTGGGATCAAAGTCCCAGCCGTCGAGCGTCTTGCCGTCAAAGAGGGAAATCGGCTCCGCGTGGAGAGCCGTGGTAAGAAGGAGCAGAGAGAAGATGTGCTTCATGAGTTGGAATAACGGGTTGGATAAACGCAGCCTAGCAGGATGACATGCACGGTGTCATGCCTGAAATGCACCTGTGCGTGACATTGCCAGGCTTCCGAGGTTAAGTGCCGACTGTATGAGCCACGACCTCACCGAAACCACCCTCGACGGCCCCCGCACGCGGCGCTGGGTGGTGGAGGCGCGGGAATGTGTGGAGATGACGACGCACCGCATCGCGCGCTTTGGCTTGGATGAAGCGCTGCCGCCATATCGAAGGGTGCGCATGAGTCCGACGGGTAGTTTTGTGCTGGCCTGTGTGAGTGGCGAGGGTTCCATTTTGCTCGACGGTCGCTGGCAGCGAGTGAAGCCGGGCATGGTATGTCTGGCACCACCTCGGGTGCTGAATGCCTTTGAAGCGAAGGGACGCGAGCGCTGGTGTTTTGCCTGGGTGCGTTATGACGAGCCGAATTTCGTCACGCCGGTGGTCGGTGCGGCATCGCCAGTGATGCCAACAGCGCATGCGGATGAAATCGTACGCATCATCCATGGCGTGCGTGCCGAATGGGAGGGCGAGCGCGAGCAGCGTCTGCTGCATCATTGGCTGGAGCTGCTGCATGCTACCATCCGCCGCATTGCCCAGCCCTGGCGCAGCCGCGAACCTCGAGTGGCAAAGCTGTGGGCCGATGTGGAGCAGGACCTGATGCGCGACTGGACTCTGGCCGAACTGGCGCATCGCAGCCACTGCAGCCCTGAGCACCTGCGGCGCCTGTGCATGAAAGAGCTGGGCCGCAGCCCCATGCAGCATCTCACTTGCCTGCGCATGGAACAGGCCCGCCGGTTTCTCGAAGCCGGGAACGACAAGCTCGAAGTCGTGGCTTCAAACGTCGGCTATGCGAATGCTGCGATCTTTTCACGCGTTTTCAAGCGCTGGGTCGGCGTGGCACCGGGGGAATATCGAGGGAGAGTGTGAATTGAATCCAGCCTTGACGATCACAAGCTCAGTTCATTAAGCTGACAAATATGTGGCGTTCATTTCTTTGCTTTGGGGTCATGCTGGCCACCGCTGTCGCGGAACCCGCCAAACTGCGTTTGGTCGCCGACCTGTATCCAGGGCGAGACGGCTCCAGCCATTCAGTTTTTTTTGTATGGGATGGCAAGGCCTGGTTCAAGGCTGCCTCCAATCAGGGCGGCGAAACGAAGTGGTCGCTCTATTGCTCAGATGGCAGCACGGCAGGAACGCGACGCATCAAAGATTTTCCGCTGCAGGAGCATGGATCGATTTTCGACAACCCTTTTGTGTTTGAGAACCGCTTGTACTTCCAAGGACCTAACGCTGCCCTTGGGAAAGGCAGCCGAGTCTGGGTGACGGACGGCACCGAGGCTGGAACGCGGCCCATTTCAGAAGACGGCAAGGATGTCTGCAAACATGCCCTGCCTTTTTTAATCAAAGATCGTCTGGTGCTTTCACTTCATGGCGACTACGAAAGGCATGGATTGGTGTCCCTCAATCTCCACACTGGCGTGACTGAAATCCTCGCGGTGCCATTCGATGGCTGGGATGATTACACCGATGGTGCGATGCTGAAAGGGGCCATGTTGAAGCTGGATTTGTATGGCAGGGTTCTTTGGAGCATCGATGGAACGCGCTCAGGATTGAAAAAGCTGGCGTTGCCGGGACTGCCGACCTTTGACAATGATGATGGAATCAATCAGTTCGTTTCCCTGCCCAATGGAGTTTTGATGTTACCCAATGGGCAACTGAAGCCACCTCTGGAACTGTGGAATACAGATGGGAAATCCGTTGCTAAAGTGGCGTCGTGGTGGCCCGATAATTTTACCTCTGAACTCTGGTTCGATCGTGTGGGAGACAATGGAATGATACTCGCCCATGATCGCACCCGACGCTGCGGTTTGTGGACGAGTGATGGTACTGTCGCAGGAACCAAGAACATCTTGGACAGCGATCCGTACAAGGAAGCCTCCTTCTCTTTTCCAAGAGCTCCTCAACCCCGCCCAGTGGTCGCTGGGGAACGGCTCTTTTTTGTCATGGATGACGGCAAGCATGGACTTGAGCTTTGGTGCTCTGACGGCACCAAGAGCGGCACTCACCTCGTGACCGACATTGCCCTTGGAGATGAAGATGCGGAGATTTTCAAACTGATCCCGATGGCCGATGGACGCGTGTTGGTCGAACGCAAGAACGCAACCTCGGACACGGACTTGTGGATCTCCGATGGCACGGAGGACGGAAGTCGGAGGCTGGCCTCTCTCAAACGGTGGACCGACGTCGTTGCGGTGCTCAATGGCATGATTCTCCTAGACTCGGATAGTGAACAGTTTGGGCGTGAACTGCACGCTCTGGACATTCCGGAACTCACCACCCCCAACGCCGGGTCCAAATGACCTCGGCGCAAAGCTTGGAAATCCGACCATGTTTTAGCCCGTCGTCCGCAGCCCCGACGCAATCGCATTGATCGAAATCAGCAAATCCGAAACCATCGCATCCGCAGCCTCCGTCTTACCAGCAGCCGTGAGTCCACGCCATTCACGCAGCAGGGCGATCTGCTGAAGGTGCAGCACCTTGAGAGGTTCTTCACGAATGTTCAGGGTGTAGGCAAGGCGCGGGCGACGCACTTCGAAGGTGCCATGGAAGAGGTCGTCGATGATGGCACGGGTGGCCTCATACTCACTGAGGATGGTGCCGAGGAAGCGGTCGCGCACGGCGGTGTCTTCGACCAGATCGGCGTAGGCACGCATGAGGTCGGTGTTGGCGCTGACGAGGGAACTTTCGATGTTGGTCAGGACGTAGCGCAGGAATGCAGAGCCGGGGATGGCGGCGGCCAGTGTCTCGTAGCTCTTCGGATCGTCGGTCTTGAGTTTTGTCAAAGCGCTGCCTGCACCGAACCAGCCGGGGAGATAGAAGCGTGACTGCGTCCACGAAAAGACCCAGGGAATGGCGCGCAGATCGTCAAGCGAGGCCTGGCCGGTACGGCGGGCTGGGCGGGAGCCGATACGGGAGTTTTCTAGAGCATCGATCGGCGTGGCCTGACGGTAGAACTTCATGAAGTCAGGTGCGTGCAGGAAGGCACGATAGGCATCACGGCTGTCGGCGGCGAGTTTGTCAAAGAGTGGCTCCAGCGCAGGATGCGCGCTGGATTCGGTGCTGCGATGGCGGGCGGTGGCTGCTGTGGTGGAGGCCATGAGCAGCTCGGCATTGTAAACAGCAGAGCCAATGTGCGCGTATTTTTGCGCGATGGTCTCGCCCTGCTCGGTCATGCGCATGCCGCCGCTGAGGGAGCCGTGTGGCAGCGCCTCCATGAACCAATGCGTGGGACCCGCTCCACGTCCGACGGTGCCGCCACGTCCATGGAAGAAGATCGGGCGCACGCCATGACTCTGTATGGTGCTGGAAAGCTCACGTTGCGCACGATGCAGAGCACACTGACTAGCCACGATGCCGCAGTCCTTGTTGGAGTCGGAGTAGCCGACCATCATCTGGAATACGGGTGTACCACCCTTGCTCTGGGCAAGGAGGCTGCGCTTGGCGACGGGATGAGAAAGGAAGGCTTCGACGATGCCTGGGCCGGATTCGAGATCGCCCATGGTTTCAAACAAAGGCACGACGGGCAGGGGGCACACCAGTCCTTCCTCACTCCACGCCATGAGCCCCGCTTCACGGGCAAGAATAAAGACAACGAGCATGTCCTCGACGCAGCGAGTCATTGAGATGATGAGGGAACCGAGACCCGCATTGCCATACTTGGCGCGGTGGTCGGCCAGGACGCGGTAGCAGTCGAGCACGGTGTCTGCTTCTGGTCCGGCGGAGATGCCAGGAGAGAGGAAAGGGCGCGGAGAAATGAGCTCACGGTCAAGCAGGGCACGCTTTTTCTCGATGCTCCAGTCGATGAATGAACCGCCGTCAAGCAGACCGGCGGCACGCAGGAGCTGATCGAGCGCCTTTTCATGGAAGGCCGAATTCTGCCGCACATCGAGCAAGGCGGAGTGGAAACCGAATGCGGTGAGATTGCGCCGGAAGGGCACGATCTGCTCTTCGACGACGGCCTTGGACCCGACATCGAGCAAGGTTTGCGCGAGGACGTCAATGTCGGCACGCAGTTCCTCTGGCTGCACATAAGCGACAGGCGAGGAAGGCTTCCCACTGGCGAGAACGACCTTCGCGTGCATAAGATAGACAGCGGCGCGCCAAGGCTCCTCTTTGTTGCGTTCCAGGATGTTGGCGAGATCAACGTCCGGCTCGGTTTTGAGCTGAGTGCTGAGGGTTGCTATCAGTTCCGTGAGTTGAGGTGGAGTGATCTGGAACAGCGAGCTAAGCGGTAAATGGAAGGCGAGAGCTTCGAGCGCACGGCGCTGCACCCGCAGGGCGTTCTTGCGCATGACCTTCAGAGCATGGCGGGTGACATCTGCCGTGACGAAGGGATGCCCATCGCGGTCTCCGCCGATCCAGGATCCGAAGCGGATCAAGGAGGGCAGGGAATCAATTTTTTCCACGTCATACCCAGCGGCCTGCCAGGCCTCACGCAGATGAACGTGCGCACGAGTGAGCGCCTCGGGAAACACATCGCGCAGATAGTGCAGCGCGTTTTGCAGCTCGGCCTCAATGCTCGGGCGCGTGACGTGGATTTCCCCCGTACGCCAGAGGTTTTCGAGCTGGGTGCGGAGCTGGCTTTGCAGGCGTGCCTGCTCGCGCGGCGTGAAAGCAGGGTTCTCATGCCGGTTCATGAGACTGTAAATCTCGCGGTGCAGCTCGCGCACCGTCTCGCGTTTCGCCTCCGTGGGGTGCGCGGTCAGCACAGGCTCCACGCACACATCGCGCAGCGCCGCGAGGATGTCGGCCTCATTCAGGCCGAGGGTGCGCAGTTGCTTCAGATTGTCCGCCCACAGGCCCTTCTCGGCCTCGGGTCCACTTTTTTTCTCGCGCAGACGGCGGATTTGCGAAGCGGCGCGCTCCTCGACGACATTGAGCAACTGAAAAGCGATGGAGTACGCCTGCCCAAGGGAGCGATTGGTTTTTTGCGGCACACCGGTGCCGATCCATGGGAGGCTGGCGGCCAATTCGGGTTCGCCAAGCTGCTGCAGCACAGCGGAGAAGGCCTCCATGAGGTAGCGTAGGTCGTCTTCGAGAAGCTGAAAGCCGTGGTTGCGGAGGTTTTGCGGAGGAGTTTCGGACATGGCTGGGGGTAGCTTGGGGAATAAAGCAGGAAGGATGCCTGATTCACCAAGAGCCGTGTTGAAAGCCGCAGGAAATGACAAGATCAAGCACCAATCGCCTGATTGTCCGCTTTTAAACCGGATAAAGCCACGGCTTGCGGTACTCCCGCTGCATCAGCTTGCTGGCTTCCTCATCCCCGATGATGAGTTCCTTCTCCGGGTCCCACTGGATACTGCGGCCCGCTTTGTAGCTGAGCATGCCGAGCAGGGGTAGGCAGGTGGACCGGTGGGCGCTCTCGACGTCAGCGATGGGCTGCTTTTTCTTTTCGATGGCGTCGATGAAGTCGGCCCAGAGCAGGGCGATGTTATGACCATCGGGTTCCTGAAGCTGGTGGTTACCGTGCTTTTCGCCGTCTTTAGGATTCACGGGGTAGAAGGTCCAGCCGTCGCGCCAGCCGATGTGCAGCACGCCCTTCTCACCGTAGAAGTAGCAGCCGATCTTGTGCTTCTCGTTGTTGTTCTCGGCGAACTTGCGGTGCTCCCACACGGCGGTAAACTGCTCAAATTCAAACGTGGCCACCTGATGATCCGGGGCATCGGTGGTCTGCTCCTTGTCATTGAGCACCGCGGGTCCGGCAATGGGCCGCCCGCCGGTGCAGAAGATTTTCTTCGGCCCTTTCTCGCCGCTCCAGAGCATGATCTGGTCCAGCCAGTGTACCCCCCAGTCGGCCATGGTGCCATTGGCGTAGTCGAGAAAATTGCGCCAGCCGCCGGGGTGCAGCTTGGAGTTGAACGGGCGCATCGGCGCCGGGCCGCACCACATGTCCCAGTCCATGCCTTCGGGCACCTGGCTGTTCGGCTTTGGCTGCTCGGGGCCACCTCGGCTGTCGGCAAAGGCTCGCACCATGCCGACCTTGCCCACGGCACCGGATTTGAGGAAATTCATCGCCTCGACGTGATGCGGGCCGATGCGGCGGTGCAGACCGACCTGCACGACGACGCCAGCCTCACGCGCAGCTTTCACCATCGCCTTGCTTTCGTTGATGGTGTGCCCGGTGGGCTTTTCGACGTAGATGTGAGCGCCCGCTTTGCACGCAGCAATCGTCTGCAGCGCATGCCAGTGGTCCGGCGTAGCGATGATGACGATCTCCGGCTTCTCTTTCTCAAGAAGTTCGCGGTAGTCCTTGTAGGTCTTCGGGTCGTCGCCAGAGAGGCCGTTGATCGTGTCAGCGGCGTTGGAAGCCACGTCTTCATGTACATCGCACAAGGCGCAGACCTTGATGCGGCCGGAAGCCAGCGCCTCCTTCAGGATGTTCATGCCCCACCACCCAGTCCCGATCAAAGCCGTGCGGTACTTCTTCGCCGGATCAGCGCCGAAGATGTGAAACGACGAAGCGGCAAACGCGGCGGTACTGGCGGAGAGAAAATGGCGGCGGGAGGTCATGGTTGGCGGCGATGAAAGCATGCCTGACCAATAACGCCAGCCGTTCAAGCGGCTTTACGCGGAATGCTCCGTTTGTGGCATGCCGCTGGGCGTACTTTTTTGGTTTGGATGTTTGGACACCGTTGGATCGTCTGCTTGCTGCCATGAAATCAAGAGGGTGGCCTGTCCTCATTCTCACAACCAACAACTATAAGAAGAAAAAGTCCGTGGAACGATTCGCAGCCTTGCAGGCTGAGTTGCTGCCTGCCTATTATCGTGCCGCAGTAGCAGTTCAGCATTCTTCAAGCGCTTCCCATTATGACAACCCTTCGGGCACTGCCCCTCGGCCTCTTTCTCTTCATGCTTCCCGCTGAGGCATTCTGCGATGTCGTGCCTTTTCCAAAGTCGATGGCGAGTGCCGAACCCGCAGGGCGCAAGGTGGGCCAGCTTGGCAGTACCAAGCGACTGATGTTTGAAGGAAACCAAACCTTTTCGGCTGACGAACTCAGCCATGCGCTGCGCGCTCACGGGGACTGGTTGCTGGCGGCGCACCCCGCTGCGCCCTTGGCGGACTTTCTGAATGTCACTCGCATATCCTTGGAGCGTGGCTACCAGCGCGCAGGGTTTCCCAGCGTCGTGGTGAAGGAGGGCCGTCTGGAAGCCAACCCGGACCGCCTCGTCTATGAGATTGTGGAGGGGCCGCGCTACACTGCGGGCACCGTGACCGTCAGCGGTGCCAAATCCATCAAGCCTGAGCTGATCATCCAGAAACTCACCACGGCGGAGAAAACAGCCACCGACCAGGACAAACAGAAAACGAACTCTTCCAAAAAACCGAAAATCGAATGGCAGCAGGGCAAGCCCGCGCCGCTGGATGCCACTAGGCCCGGTGAGTTGAAACGGGCCGTGCTCAAGATCATGGAGCAGCATGGATTGATGCAGGCGAAGGTGCAGTCCGATATTGTGCGTGACGACTCCGCACGCACCGCCGCGTTGCTGGTCAAGATTCTGTCCGAGGGGCCGACTGCGATTCTCGACAAAGTCGAATTCACCGGTTTGAAGCGCGACTCCGATGCCGAGGTGATGCAATACCTGGGGCTGGTACCGGGGCAGCCCTTCCTGTCCGGGCGGTTGAAGGAGATCGAAAACCTGCTGCTGCAGAGCGCGCGCTACACTTCTTACAAAGCGGCAGCGACGCCACGCCAAGCGGACCAACCGGAGATGAATCTCAAGATCGACCTGGTGGAAATGCCGGAGGCCCCCAAGCTCGCGGTGGCGCTCAATGACAACCAAAAAGCCCTGCTGCAGGCCTCGGCATGGGCCAATGAGATCTTCAGCACGGGCAGTGAGGATCTGCTGCTGAAGCTGAGCAACTTACCCAAGGAAGGCGGCAGGCAGGATCTGGAACTGATCTACAATTCGCAGCATGGGGCACACCTGACGGTGACTGTGACCGACGATGCCGCTGGTAAGCTAAATCCACGTCGGCTGGCCCTGCATTATGCTCAGGAAGCCATGACTGGATTATTTTCAATGCAGGAGGGGCGTGTGAAGCAGTGGATGCATACGCCAGCGGGCAAGGGCTTGGCGTGGGATTACTTTGTGAAATTCGAAACGAATGAACCCAAGGACGGTGTTACTCTTGGCAACACCAATTTTGGGGGCAGTTTCAAACCAGCGGTTGAGAACGCCACCTCCAAGCTGGCCCTGACCATGACACCAGCGGCAGCGCTGTTGATCAGCCTAAAGTATGCGGCCCTGCAGCAGAACCGAGATGGGCGCTTCCTCATGCAAAGTCCGCCGACTCCCGGAGGTAATGAATCCTCCGTGGTCATTGACACTGCCACGGGTCGCGTGAGGGAGATCACGATTGGCACGTGGGGGAAGGGTCACACAGGATTTTCCCGTTTCACCGTCACCACAGCAGTTGGGGCCTTGGACCGCGCTACACGGGAGATGGAGGCGGAGTCGGCTGGTTTGGTGAATGCCTATGAAGGGAAAGAGGCGCTGGCCTCGTGGGCCGGCTTCCTGACGGCAGGCTTTCTCCAAGGAGGCTTTGGCATGTCGCCCCCCGCCAAGCCGGAGACCATCCCCCCGCGTTCCCACGCAGCGTATGAACTCGCGCGCAGTCTGAGCGTAGGCGGGGCGCAAGTGTACAACGCCATCTTTTCCTCGTCTGAGAGTGACTATTTTGTGCCGAACGCTCCTGACAAGCCCGTGGAAACCAAGCTCTCCGGCTCCATTATCTCCCAATACGCTTTGTTCCTCACTGACGCTCTGGCAGGGGATGACACTTGGCCCTGGCTGCTGGCGCGGGAGGTATTTTACAGCATGAATGGCCGCACGGAATATGCGGGCAGCATTCTGAACCATGTGCTCGCAGATCCGCAGCTCGGCCCGGTCGGCTGCTACCTGGCCTCGGTACTGCTGGACATGACACTGCCTGCCGCCGCCGGTAAATTCAGGCAATTGGCGCAGGCGAAGCTGGCGGCACAGGATTTCCGCAAGGACTGGGGGCTGCTGGCGCACAATGTCTCCGAGCGTCAGCGTGGCGAAATCACCGCCCTGTTGGAAAAAATCCGCTCCGGCGCGCAGGAGGAAGTGGAGCTGTTCGAAGAGGTCTTCGGGAAGTTCGAATCAAAGAGCAACGGGAAGGTCAATCCCAGCATCCAAACCTTTGTCACGGAACTCCGGCGCGATCCGGGTCGGCCGCTGGCTGAGGCCCTGGCATCCGCCATGGACCGGCTCTGGGATGATGCCTTATCCGCCTGGCTCAAGGACAAGCTGATGCCCAAAGGCAAGGATGGCAAAGCGGTGGACCCTGCCAAAGTGGCGGCGCTGGTTGGCGGCACGGAGATCAGCCGGGAGGAACTGGAGAAGTCCGTGGCAGCGCGAATCAAAGCCAATCCTCTCAAGCCAGATGCCACGACGGCAGAGCGGAATGCCCAACTGGCTGAGACCGAGCAGGCGGCGCTGAAGGACACAATCGAGTTGGAGATCTACGTGGCCGCCTTCAAGGCTATGGGCAACACACTTCCCAGGTCGGCAGTGGATGCCGACTTACGCCAGACCGCCAAGCGGGATTATAAAGGTGATAAGGCACGCTTTGAACGGGCGGTGCTCATGGAGGGGGCCACCATGGAAGAATACCGCAAAAAGCGCGAAAGGACGCTCATCGTGCAACTCATAATGAAAAAGCTCAACGAGCTGGCCCCGCCACCCACCGAGGCGGAAATTCAGCATGCGCTGGAGCTCAGGACTGCCGAGGCACCGGTGCGGCAGGTGCAGATAAGAACACTCTCCATCCCGAAGTATGACGCGAACCGGGAAAACGACACCCAGTACAAGCTCGCCCAAGACATTCACGCCAAGCTCAAGGCGGGGCAGGACTTTGGTGCGCTGGCCAAGAAATTCTCCGCAGACGGTCGTGCGGCTGACGGTGGAAAAATGGACTGGGCGAGCACCGCCATTCTCAGCCCCGCTCTTGCCGAACCCCTGGCAAAGCTAAAGCCAGGAGAGCTGAGCGCGGTGCTAGATCTGGGCACACTCTGGTTCATCCTGAAATTTGACGGAGAGCGTCAGCAGTCGAAACCTGCCTCGCAGATCAAGGATGAAGTGGTGGCCGAGCTCAAGAAACAGAAGGCCGCCGAGTTCCAAGCCAGTTGGCTCAAGAACACCCGTGACAAACTCAAGGTGCAGATCGTGCCCAAGCCTGAGAGCGCGGAGAAGAAGTGATGGAATTTGCCAGCGCGCGCCATTTGCGCAGGGGGGGGGCAGGCGCGAAAGCGTCTTGCCGTGCGCCGGTCCTCCGGCGCTTTCGTACGTCCCCAGGCACACGAAAGCTCCAGAACACTCACGCGTGCTTGGTTTATGGACTGTGCATCCAATCAATCCAGGGCAGCTAAAGCGGCTCTCCCTCTCCCCGCCCAGACTCACGACGCCAGCAAATATTTTCTCCGGGGAGAGGGTTGGGGTGAGGGGACGACGGGAACCCTTCGCTAGCATGGGATGCCCCCTCATCCGGCCTTTGACTCACTGCGTTCGCCCTGCGGCAGTCTATCTTCGCTTCATTGGCGGGGAGAGGGGATACACTTTGGTCTGCAC
The DNA here is from genome assembly GCA_903848465.1 of uncultured Verrucomicrobiota bacterium. Lineage (GTDB taxonomy): Bacteria > Verrucomicrobiota > Verrucomicrobiia > Verrucomicrobiales > Verrucomicrobiaceae > Prosthecobacter. The sequence continues at coordinate 16,232 of CAINGK010000070.1, read as the reverse complement.
GATGTGATGAGCCAAGCAGGCAATCAAATCGCACAAAGTGCTATATCTATCGAGCGCCACCCAGCCCCCCCCCACTCAGTAAATCATCGCATTATCCGGCGCAGTCGTTTCCTCCACCTTGGTGGCCTCAATGATGGGGACGGTTTGGGTGCCTTCTTTTTTATACCCCATTTTGCCGACGACTTTGACCCAGGTCATGTCTTTGAACTCGGGGGCTTTCTTGCCGAAATCGACGGGCACGGAATACGGGCGGGCGTCGGCGGCGCAACATTGGACCAGCATGCGGAAGATGCGCAGCCTGTGCCCGTCGGCGTTGTTCACTTTCTCCGGCAGGATCTGCGCCACGGTCTCGACCATCTGACCGGTCAGTACCTTCTGCACTTCGACATCACCGCCGGTGTAGTAGAGCTCAGGCACTTCGAGGATGAAGTTGCCGTCCTTACTCATCGGCACCTGGGCTTTGAGGTCGGCGAGGGAGAAAGTGCCGTAGCTCTTGGAAGCCTGCGCGGGCGGCGGGATGTTCTTCGGCGGCGTCTTGGTTTCCGCATTGGCCGCTGAGGCTGCGGCGACGCCTGCAGGCGGTGGTGAAGCGGGCTTTGCGGGCGCCGCAGGGGTCGCCTTGGCAGGCGGGAGATCCGCCACCTTTTCAGCGGTGACCACCGCCGTCGTGGTGGCTGCGGCCTTCACGGCAGTCTTGGGCTTGTTTTGCAGCGAGAACTGCTCAGCACGCGAGGTGTCCGTGTAATTGGGGTCGTAGAGGCCCTTGTTCACGATGGCATTCGCGCTGTAGCGGTCTGGCGTGGAAAGCGCGGCCCAGGAGAGCGGTGCGGCAAGAATGAGCAACACGGCGATGCGCCCCCCCCAGGAGCTTTCTTCGAGAATGCCGTGCGCGTGGCCCTCGTGACTGTGGGCGTGGTGGTGCCCGTGGTCATGGCCGCAGCATCCGGCTTTCTTGGCGTGATCGTGCGAGTGGTCGTGACCGCAGTCCTTGTGGTCATGATCATGATCGCAGGTGCCGTGGTCATGGTCGTGATCGTGGCTGTGATCGTGACCGCATGCACCGTCTTTGTGCTCATGGTCATGGCTGTGATCATGCCCGCAGTCGCCATGCTTGTGCGCATGGTCGTGACCGCAATCCTTGTGATCGTGGTCATGATCATGGTCATCGTGGGAGTGGCCGTGGTCATGGCCTTCGCAGCCAGCGTCCTCGGTACCCATCGTCAGGAGGTTGAAGAGGCCCAGCACCACGAGGCCGATGCCGGACACCAGCACCATGGGGCGGAAGATGCCGTCCGGTGGCAGGTAATTGGCCAGACGACCGCTGATGTAAAAGTACAGCAGCACGCCGCCCCAGAGCAGGAGCATGGCGACACTAAGGAGATGAACGAGGGTGCGGGTTCCACTCATGGCAGTTTAGGGTTTGATGGAGAGATGTTGGACCAGGCTCATCCACGGCCCAGAGAGCAGACCGATGAGGATGAAAAGACCGATCAGGAAAGAGACGACCACCTTGCGCTGGAAGACGCTGGAGTACATGAACAGCAGCTTGATGTCCATCATCGGGCCGAAGACCAGGAAGGCCAGCTTGGCCGCCATGGAGAAGGCGGTCATCGGCGCGGCGATGAAGGCGTCCGAGGTGCTGCACAGGGAGAGTACGATGGCCAGACCCATCAGGGAAGGGACGGCCAGCCAGTCGTTACCCGCCACGGCGTTGAGCAGGGACTGGTTGATCTGCGTGTTGAACGCGGAGGTGATGACAACGCCGATGGCAAAATACATCGCGGTGTCGAGGAAGTCGCGCATGGAGCTACGCATGGCATGCACCAGCTTGCCATTGAAACTGACGGCAGGCGCATGCACGTGGTCGTCAGCATCCGCCGCTTCCGCCTGGGCGATCTTGTTGGCGATGCTGGCCCGCAGCACCTGGCCGGGCTTGAAGCGCAGCACGATGAGGCCCACGATCACCGCCACCAAGTAGCCGAGCGACAAACGCGCGATGGTCATCGTCGCATTGCCCGCCGTGGCCCAGGATAGGCCCTGGAACTCCTTGAACGCCGTCAGCGTGCTGATCGCCACGATGGGGTTCATGATCGGCGCGGAAAGCATGTACGTCACCGCACAGGAAAGCGGCAGCCCCTTCTGCACTAGCCGCCGGATCACCGGCACCACCGCGCACTCGCACACCGGAAACACCAGACCGAGGAAACCCGCCATCAGCGTCGCTAGAATCTTGTTCTTCGGCAGCACCCGGTCCAGCAGCTTGGCCGGCAGGAAGGCGTCGATGACCCCGGAAAAGATCGTGCCGATGAGGATGTAGGGAGCGCCTTCGAAGACAATGCTCAGGAAGGCCATGAGGATGTCCCCCATGCGGCTGGGTGCGGGCAGATCGGCGAGAAAAATCATGGGGTTGGTGAGAAGACTTCTAAACGCGCCGAAAAGGCGGGTTCAAGCGGGAAAGCGGAGGAATGATCAATGTCGAATGCAGAATGACGAATGTCGAACGCGGATTGCGTGCGGTGGTGCGGTGGTGCGGTGGTGCGGTGGTGCGGTGGTGCGGTGGAGTGGTGGAGTGGTGGAGTGGTCAAAGGGCCAAGCGTCATCCCAGGTCCAAAACGCGCCGCTAACCGGAATCGTCCTCGTCCTCGATTCTATTGCCTCGAAGCAGATGCATGGATATGGCGGCATGTGGGATGGGTGTGGCGACAGCCCGCCCGTCTGTGAGCGCGGGAAGACGCCGCATGGCTCGGTGCCTCCCCCAGAGTCGGGCGGTTTGGCGCAGTAGCGCTGGGTATTGAATCCCCGCAGCGCGCCAAACACACCCAACGTACGGCAAAAGCTGAATCGACACCCTATCCCCCGAGCAGATCGCGAAGCTCTCCTACTGGGACATCGAAGAAAAATAGCCCCGCATTGTGCCTGCTTTGCGCATCCGTGAGCAGGATTTGCGATGGCCTATGAGGATGGCGTTGATGTGCGTTGATGGGGTAACGCGCACCAACTCCAACTCGACTCCATCCATGAAAACGCTTCTCGCTCCTCTGCTGCTCAGCCTTGCCATGACCGCCACCGTGTTCGCCGCCTGGCCCATCAACGATGAATGCCCGGTGGACCACAAGCCCTCGCGTCCGATCTATCGCGTGAAGACCGATGAAGGCTTTGTGTCCTTCTGCTGCACCGAGTGCATGCAGAAATTTGCCAAATCTCCCGGTTCTTATACGGTGAAAAAGAAGGACGTGCCGAAATAATCGGCAGACCGCGCCTTGGCGCTCCAGTTTAGCGTGGAGCGCCCGGTGGTTCAGTGGTCGGCTTTGACAGCCTCCGGTGTGGACGCTCTAATATGCAAACGGCATCCCAGTCCGGACTGCCCGCTGCTTCATCTGAGTGACCACGCAAGACATCCTTCCCAGCCTGCAAGCCGCCGGTTTAATCGGCGACACCGACATCCGCGTGACGCCGCTGACCGGCGGCGTTTCGAGCGACATCGTGCTCGTGGAATCCTCCACGCACCGCCTTGTGGTCAAAGCGGCCCTGGAAAAACTGCGGGTGAAGGACGACTGGTTTGTCGATGTCTCGCGCAATCGCGTGGAGCAGTCTTACTTTGAATACGTCTCGCCCATCCTGCCCGCCTCCGTGCCGCGTATTTTGGGTGGCGGCGATGGCTGGTTCGCCATGGAATACCTCGGCGATGAGTTGCAAAACTGGAAGTCCGCGCTGCTGGCAGGCCATTTCGATGCCGAAACCGCACGGCTGGCCGGCGAGGTCCTGGGCCGTCTGCATGCCGCCTCCTGGGCCGATCCGGTGGCACGCGAACGCTTTGACACCCTGCCGAATTTTCAGGCGCTGCGCATCGCCCCCTATCTGCTGACCACCGCAGACCGCGTGCCTGCCGCCGCCGAGCTGCTCCGCGCAGAGGCCGCACGGCTGGCCGAAACCAAACTCGCCCTCGTGCATGGAGACTACAGCCCCAAGAACCTCCTTGTCGGCCCTGACCGTCTCGTCGTGCTGGACGCCGAGTGCGCGTGGTTTGGCGATCCCGCTTTCGACGCCGCCTTTCTCCTCACGCATCTGCACCTGAAGGCGTTGTTGAATCCTCAGGCCATTCAGCTTGTGCCGGTGTTTTGGTCTGCCTACACCTCCGCCTGCGGTCACGATCTGGAGCGCAACACCGTGAAGCTGCTGCTCTGCCTACTGCTCGCCCGCGTGCATGGAAAATCGCCCGCCGAGTATCTTTCCGCCGCACAACGCGATCAGGTCACGCGTTTTGTTCTCTCCCATTTACCCCAACCGCCTGCGCTTGTCGTGCTCACGGCGGCGTGGGCTGCTCACCCATGAAAATCAAATCTCTCGACGCTCTGCAAATCTTCGACAGCCGTGGCAATCCCACTGTCGAGGTCATCGCCACACTTGAAGATGGCACGACCGGCCATGGTCTGGTGCCTTCGGGTGCCTCTACCGGACACCATGAAGCGCTGGAACTGCGCGATGGCGACAAGAGCCGCTTCCGAGGGAAATCAGTCTTCAAAGCCGTCTCGCATGTGACGGGTGAAATCGCTCGCACCGCCATCGGGCGGGATGTGTTTGATCAAGCCGGGCTGGATGCCGCCTTGATCGCGCTGGATGGCACGCCAGGAAAATCACGCCTGGGGGCCAATGCCATCCTCGGCACTAGCATGGCCGTGGCTCAGGCGGCGGCAAACGCCAGGCGCGTGCCTCTCTATGAATCCCTCGGCGGCGGGCAGGGGACTCTGCTGCCGCTTCCCGAAATCCAGATCTTCGGCGGTGGCAAGCACGCGCAGGGGCGCATCGACATCCAGGACTTCATGATCATGGCGCTCACCGCGCAGACCTATGAGGAGACGCTGGAAGTCACCGCCAACGTCTTCCATGCCGCTGCGGATGTCATGCGCGAGCGCGGCCTACTCGCAGGCGTGGCGGATGAAGGCGGCTACTGGCCCATGTTTGACCGCAATGAAGATGTCTTCGATGCGCTCATGGCCTCCATCGAGCGCGCAGGCTACACGCCTGGGCATGAAGTGGGCATCTCGCTCGACATCGCCGCCACCGATTTGTTCCATGAGGGGCACTACACGCTGGGACTCGAACAGCGCCGCTTCACTTCCGAGCAGTTTGCTGCGCTCATGATCGAGTGGGTCACGAAGTATCCCATCGTTTCCATCGAAGATCCCATGGCCGAAGACGACTGGGCGGGCTGGAAGATCGTGCGCGAGGCCATCGGCCAGCGCTGCCAGCTCATTGGCGACGACCATTTCACCACGAACATCGAGCGCATCGAGCGCGGCATCGTGGCCAACACCGCCAACGCCGTGCTCATCAAGCTCAATCAAATCGGCACCGTCACCGAAACCATCGCTGCCATTCACCGCACGCAGGCAGCGGGCTGGCTGCCCGTGGTCTCAGCACGCTCGGGAGAAACCGAGGACGCCTTCATCGCCCACCTAGCCGTGGCCACCAATGCCGGTCAGCTCAAAGTCGGCTCCTTCAGCCGCAGCGAGCGCATGGCCAAGTGGAACGAAGTACTGCGCATCCAGCGCCTGCTCGGCTCACGTGCCCGCTTCATCGGCGCAGGCATCTTTGCCAGTGCGGGCATCCAGCTCCCGTGAGTCGGGTGTCTGACCTTCATCAAGATGATTCGGTGCTCAAGCCGCGCAGCGCGACTGCCCAGTAGCACGCACGATGGTCTGCACTTCGGTCATTTCAGCGAAGCGCGCGAGCAGTTCACGGTGGTGCTGATGCACGCAGCAGTAGCGAATGGTCGCGGTGCCGAGGCCACCGTTTTCATGATGCTCGGTGACTTGCATGCCGGGCGAGCCAAATTCATCCAGCAGTTCCTCCAGCCGGATCAGCGTCTTGCCACCAGCGGCATCGTAGGTGACTTCCAAGGTGGAGAACTTACAGGGGCCGATGTAGCGCCGCTCCAGCGTGCCGACGGCGCTCAGCGTGATCAGCAGAAACACACTCAGCGCCAGCCCCGCGCCTGCATACCCAGCACCGACCGTCATGCCGATGGCTGCCATCGTCCAGATATTGGCCGCGCTGGTGAGGCCGGTAATGCCGTAGCGTCCATGAATGATGACCCCTGCGCCCAAAAAGCCGATGCCGACGATGATGTTGGCTGCGATGTGGCCGTCGTGATTGCCCAGATGCTCTGACAGCATGGTGAAGACGCTGGCCCCCAGGCTCACCAAGGCGAGCGTGCGCGTGCCCGTGGGCTTTTCCTTTTTCTCGCGCTCCGTGCCGACAATGGCACCGCACAGGGAGGCAATGCCCGCGAGCAGCGTATTCGCGAGCGGGATGGGCATCAAAGCATGCCAGTCATCGAAAAGCCATTGGGTCCATGCAAACATAAGTGGTGGGGGACTGTGAGCCTGAGGGCGGGAGGTGGCAAAACAAATCGGCGGGTGGGCGCTGGGAGGAGTCGGCGCAGGCAGCCCGAAGGTCGAACGCAGTGAGTCAAAGGCTAGGGTCTTTCTTGCTGGCGAAGAGTGCCCGACATCCCCTCACCCCGAAGTGAAATTTGCGTTCTTGTGGTGTGTCAGGGGCGGGAAGAGGGAGAATCCCTATGGCTGCGCTGGATTGATCGAATGCAAAGGAATACACCCTGCACTTTATCGTATTCATGACCTATCAGGCGAATCTCAATCCCTCGTCTTCATTTGGACACTGAGGGCGTCACCCGCATCTTCTGAAACGGCACACTCTCACAAACTGCGAGGATGATGTCCTGCAGGCGATCGCCGGAGGCCTTAGCCTTGCGCAGAATTTCCTCGGTGGTGGGTTTGTCGGAGTATTCCAGGCCGCGACCGAGCGCGTAGATGAGGAGGTTGTCGGCCAGGTTTTTGACAAACTGATCGCTCATGTCCCTTACGAGGATGGTGCGAAGTTCAGCAAGGTTGGCAAAGGTCTGGCCACGTACGAGGGTGCCAGAGGCATCAATTGGAAGATTTTTTTCCTGGTCTCGCCAGCGGCCGATGGCGTCGTAGTTTTCAAACGCGAAGCCCATGGGGTCGAGAAAGGCGTGGCAGCCTGCGCAGGAGGCATTGCTGCGGTGTTCGGCAAACTGCTGGCGCAGGGTGAGCTTGCCAAACTGCTGCTTCTTTTCATCCAGCGGCGGCACGCCACCTGGAGCGGGCGGTGGCGGAGTACCGAGGATGTTTTCCAGCAGATACTTGCCCCGTTTCACTGGTGAGGTGCGTGTCGGAGTCGAAGTGAGAGTTAGGATGCTACCATGCGTTAAGATGCCGCCACGTGGCGTTCCTTGCAGCGACACCTTCTGGTATTTGTCACCTTTGACGCCTTGGATGCCGTAGAAGCGGGCCATTTTGTCATTCAGGAAAGTGTAGTCGGCATTGAGAAACTCGATCACGCTGAGGTTGTTTCTCAAGATGTTGTCAAAGAAGGTCTGAGACTCCTTTTTCATTCCGTAGGCGATGCCACCCTTCCATTCAGGAAAGCGTTTTTGATCCACATCGACGATGTCCATGTCACGCAGTTGCAGCCACTGACCAGCGAAGTCCTCGGTGAGACTCCAGGCGCGATAGTCGCCAATCATGCGCTTCACTTCTGCCGTCAGGTTTTTGCGCAGCTCACCTTTGGCGGCGAGTTGCAGCAGCTTGTCATCCGGCGGCGCAGACCAGAGGAAGTAGGAGAGGCGTGAAGCGAGGCTGTATTCATCGATCAAAGCGACACCGTTTTGTACCGCACCGATGGGCGTCGGTGAGCCGCGGTAGAGAAACCCGGGGGACATGAGCATGCCACGCAGCACGTAGCCCATGGCATCCAGCGGCGGCAGTTTTTCCTTGAGACCGAGTTCTGCAATGCCGTGCCACTTGGTCTTTTCAGCCTCGCGCAAAGGGCGGCGGAACAGGCGCTGGCCGAGTTTGTCCACCAGCGCGGGCACGTCTTCAGCAGCGATGCCGCCGGGTTGGCCGAGCGGACCTTCCACCGTGAGCTGATGCAGCCAAAAGTTGCGGTCTTCGTGAGTCTTCTCGTCGTAGAAGTCGTTCAGAAACCACACCTGGATTTCATGTTTGCCCGCCGGGAGCTCGACTTCGGTTTTGAACCACTGTGGCGTCTGGTCCTTGGCCGTGATGGAGAAAGAGCCTGCATTTTTTCCGCCGATGCGCAAATCGAACTTCGCCGGTTCGCCGCCCGCCTGCTGCGCACCCGCTTTGATGGTGAGGCGGTACTTGCCGGCTGTGGCGAGATCGAGGTGATGCTTCACATAGCCATTCGAGGGGAGCTCAATCGTGCCCGTGTCGCGGGACGCATTGCCCTGGCCGTTTTCGAAATCCTCACCACTCAGGCTGATCGAGGGCAGGCCCGCAGGTTTGCCATCCAGCAGCCACTGTACCAGGCGGGTGCCACGCGGCGGCAGCAGGCCGTCGGGGCCTTCGATTTCGATCTTGTCGAGCGCTAGGTTGCGGTCGCGCTTGTCGGGGTCCGGATTCTGCGGATCCGCGAAATCGTTTAAAAAGCGCACCACGATCTTGTGCTCGCCGCTCTTGAGCGGGACTATCTGCTGGATGACCTGCCACGGACCTTTGTCGCCGTGATAAGGCGCGGTCACGTCGAAGGTGCCGAGCTCCTTGTCATCCACTCGCAGGGCCACCTTGGCGGCGTCCGGTCCGGCCTGGGTCGCGGAGAGGTGGAATTTCAGCAGGTAGTTGCCGTAGGCGGGCGCGGTGAACTTGGTGGCGGCATCGGCGTTGCTGTGAAACCAGCGGACGTTGTCCCACTCCTTGGTCTCGCCCTTCTGATTCCAGAACTTCTTGGCTCCCAGTTCCAGGTCCAGTCGTGGGACGTCGGAAGTGTCCAGCGCCTTGTCCGCCACGGCATTGGCAGCGCGAATGTATTTCTCCATCAGCAGCGGCGAGATACTGAGCACGTCCCCAATGTTGTCGAAGCCGTAGCCCGTGTCATCCGGCGGGAAGTCGTTCGCGGGCTTCATGTCCACCAGCAGCAGATCGCGGATGGTGTTGTTGTACTCTGTGCGGTTGAGGCGGCGGTAGGTGATGTGGCCGGGATCAATCTTCTGCGGATCAAACCAGAACACCGTGTTGTCGATCCACGCGACAATCTCGTCGCGCTCGGGAAGGGACGGCTTGTCCTTCTTTTCCGGCGGCATCACGTGCGTGACGAGCTGCTGGCGTGCGTGATCCCACAGAACCTTGTCCCCGATGAGCTTGGAATACTCCGGATATTCATCCAGCGCGAAGTCACCCTTGTCTGAGCCATCGCCATGGCAGTCGTAGCAGAATTTTTGCAGCAGCGGCAGGATACGTTGATTGTAGGCGTCCTGGCCGCGTTCGGCGGCGACCAGCAGGGAAGGGATCGCAAGAGATGCGAAGATGAAGCGACGAAGCATGAAAAAGGGAAGAATGGGGGTATTCTAGGTACGCACGAAAGGTGGCAGGGATTTCGTCGAAACCAACGGCGCATTGTGCCTGATTTGCGGTTGCATGCGCCAAAGCTTGCGCTGATGGAGCGCGCCCGTTTTACCCCCTCTTTTCCATGTCCCAATCTGCTCTCGAAACCGGCAAAGCCTTCCTCGCCGAAAATGCCTCAAAAGAAGGCATCACCACCACCGCCAGCGGCCTGCAATATGAAGTGATCACTCCCGGCGCAGGCAAAAGCCCCAAGGCGAAGGACACTGTCGTGGTGAACTATCGCGGCACCCTGCTCAGCGGTGTAGAGTTCGACAGCTCCTACCTCGCCGGACGCGAACCGGCAGAGTTTCCGCTCAAGCGTGTGATCAAAGGCTGGACCGAGGGGCTACAGCTCATGCAGGAGGGAGCTAAGTTCCGCTTCTTCATTCCGCCTGAGCTCGCCTATGGCAAACGCGGCGCAGGAATCGACATTGGGCCAAATGAAACCCTGATCTTTGAAGTGGAACTGCTGAAAGTCTGGGAGGATTAAGTACGATTGCTCTGTCCCATGAATCAAATCGACCTCAAGGACAGAGTTGCCATCATCACCGGTGGCGCACGTGGAATCGGTTACGCCATCGCAGAACGCCTTTTGCGCTCAGGTGCAGGCGTCTGCCTGTGGGACATTGATGCTGCGGCACTTGAGTCTGCCAAAGCTGAACTTTCTGCCCTAGGAAAAGTTCACGCCGCCACAGTGGACCTCACCAACATCACCTCCGTGGAAAGCGCCACCGCATCCACCATCGGTGCTTTCGGCAAGATCGACATCCTCGTGAACAACGCAGGTATCGCCGGCACGAATGCGAAGACCTGGGAAACCGACCCCGCCGAATGGCAGCGCGTGATGGCGATCAATTTGAACGGCCCCTTCCATTGCTGCCATGCAGTGGTGCCACACATGCTGAAAAATGGCTATGGCCGCATCGTGAATATCGCCTCCATCGCTGGCAAGGAGGGGAATCCCAACGCCGCACACTACAGTGCCTCCAAGGCCGGGGTCGTCGCGTTGACAAAATCGCTCGGCAAAGAACTCGCCACCAGTAACATCATCGTCAACGCCATCACGCCCGCAGTGATCGAGACCGACATCCTCAAGCAGATGACGCAGCAGCACATTGACTACATGCTCTCAAAGATCCCGATGAACCGCTTTGGCAAGAAGGAAGAGGCCGCCGCCCTCGTGGCCTGGCTCTCCTCAGAAGACTGCTCCTTCACCACCGGCGCCGTCTTCGATCTCTCCGGCGGCAGAGCGACCTACTGATCGTTTTTGCCTTCAATTCGCGTAATCTGGGCATGTCCCTGATCACTGCTGAAAACTCCAAGCCCGGCTCGCGCGACTGGCAGCTCACCCGCATGCGCCTCGACAAGAATGAGGGCATCCGCACCTCCTTCATCGAAGGCTACTGCTCGCGGCAGTCGGTCAAAGCGGGCGAGACCTTGGACATCTTCGTCAGCACAAAACCAACCGCTCGCTTCAAACTCGAAATCTTCCGCACCGGCTACTACGGCGGCTGCGGCGCACGCTTGATGACTGAACTCGGCCCCTTCGAAGGCAAAGAACAACCTGTCCCCGAGATCGGCGCAAACCGCCTTCGCGAATGCCGCTGGGAAAAGACCACCTCCATCACGATCCCTCCCGACTGGCTCAGCGGCGTATACCTCGGCAGGCTCACGACGCTGCCCACATCCCCGGACGAGCCCTACTGGCAGAGCTACATCGTCTTCATCGTCAAAGACGACCGCAAAGCCGACATCCTCCTGCAATGCAGCGACAACACCTGGCAGGCCTACAATCGTTGGCCCGACACCTTCTCTCTCTACGACGACGGCACCAGCCCCGGCATGGTCAGCCCGCCCGGCATCGACATCAGCTTTGACCGCCCTTACGGCAAGTATCGCCAGATCTATGAGAACCCGCAGTCCGTCGGCAGCGGCGAATGGCTCTGCTTTGAGTTTCCTCTCGCCTACTGGTTGGAGCAGCACGGCTACGATGTCAGCTATTGCTCCAACAGCGACATGCTCACCCCGGAGCGCGGTTTGAAATGCAAAGCCTGGATCAGCGCCGGCCACGACGAATACTGGGACGTCCGCCAGTACCACAGCGCCATGGCCATGCGAGATGCCGGGGTAAACCTCCTCTTTCTCTCCGGCAATTCCGTCTGCTGGGTCAGCCCCCTCCGCGACTCCTCCAGCGCTGTGCCAAACCGCATCCTCACACGCGATGCCCCCTATGGCGGCCTTGCCCGGCAAACCAAGTTTGACGAGCTGAAAAAATTCATCGGCCACACCACCGGCCCCGATGAAGGCCTCCTCATGGGCGCGATCAATGTCATCCCCGTGAACGGCGGCGGCGACTGGATCTGCACCCAGCCAAATCACTGGCTCTTCGCAGGCACCGGCATGCAGCAGGGCGATGCCATCCCCGGCATGGTCGGCTGGGAGTACCATGGCGATCCCGCCAAGATCGATGGCCTCGAAGTCGTCGCCGGAGGCACAGCCTGGCAGGGTGGCGTGAATCCCCAGCAGTGGACCGCCACGATTTATCCCGGCCCAAAAAACAACTTCGTCTTCAATGCCGCCACCATCTGGTGGGCCCAGGGCATGAGCAAGCCCCCCGGCCACATGCCCGTCTGGAGCCACTACTCCCGCCCCCACGGCCCCGACACCCGCGTCCAGCGCATCACCGAAAATCTTCTGAAGCGAGCAATCGGAGGATAGCCGTCCCGGCTGTCTTCTGGATGCGCACCCTCACGCCAAGATCGCCTTCGCCACCTCGCCGCTCACATCCGTCAGCCGGAAATTTCTTCCCGCATAGCGATACGTCAGCCGCTCGTGATTGATCCCCAGCAGATGCAGCACCGTTGCATGCAGATCATGCGTGCCAATGATCCCCGTCTCCGCCGTATTCCCCAGGTCATTCGTGCTGCCGTAGGTAAAGCCGCCTTTCACACCACCACCCGCCATCCACATGGTATAGCCGCCGCCGTTATGCCCACGACCATTGTACGGTTCATTGTCATAGCCGCTGCCACGACCGAATTCACCGCCCCAGATAATGAGCGTGTCCTTGAGCATGTCCCGCTGCTTCAGATCCGCGATCAATCCCGCAATAGGCTTGTCAATGGAAGTACACTGCCGCGCGAGACTCTCTCGCAGGTTGTTATGATGATCCCAGCCGGGGGAGCCGAGCTGGATGAAGCGTACGCCCTTTTCCGCCATTCGTCGCGCCATGAGACATTGCGTGCCGAAGCGCTCCGTTTCTGACTCATCGAGGCCATACATGTCACGGATATGCTGCGGCTCTTTGTCGAGATCCAGCATCTCAGGCACGCTTGTCTGCATCTTGTAGGCCAGTTCATAGCTCTGGATGATGCCCTCGATTTCGGGATTGCCGGGATCCCCGCTGAGCAGCTTGCGATTTGCCTTTTGAATGAACTCGATCTGCTTGCGCTGCTGCGCATCGCTGAGTCGTCCGTTGCTCAGGTCGGGTACTCCACCGCCACCGCTGACGAGGCGCGTGCCTTGAAAGGACGCGGGTAAAAAGGCGCTGCCATAGTTCATCGCACCACCGTCGCCCACGGGATTGATGGTGACGAAGCCCGGCAGATCCTCCGCCTCCGTGCCAAGACCATAGACGATCCACGCCCCCATCGAAGGCCGCACAAACGTCTCGCTGCCGATATGCAGCGCCACCGTCGCCATCTGGTGCGCATTCGTGCGCGTCTGCATCCCGTTCAGCAGGCACAGATCATCCGCATGCTTGGCCAGCTCAGGAAACGCCTCTGAAATCATGATGCCGCTTTTGCCGCGCGGTTTAAATTCAAACACCGACCCCATGTACTTCTGCACCTTGTCCGCCTCCGCTTTCGCAAGCTCCGGCTTGTAATCAAACGTGTCCAGATGGCTCGGCCCGCCCTGCATGAACATGAAAATCACCCGCTTCGCCTTTGCCGCAAAGTGCGGCACCTTCGGTGCCAGCGGATTGATCGTCTTCGGCGGTGCCGCCGCACTCGCCCACTGCTGATGCAGCGCGTTAAACGCCAGCCAGCCAAAGCCGGTGCTGGTAGATTGGAGGATGGAGCGGCGGGTCGGCATAATTCAGACTATTGCGTGTTATTTTGGCAGTTAAAGATTTCGAACTGCAATGGTTCGAGAACTTGTGAGTCCGGGGTTTCTACCTTTTCAGATCGCACGTTCCACTGCTTGCCTAAGACATACTTGAGATCCTCGACTATTACAGATAAGACGATGTTAAGCTTGTCGAGTTGTAAAGCCGGTAGACCAGGCTGAATCACTGCCCTCAAATGAAGAGATTTTCCTTCCAAGCAGGCTGACAATGAATGCAAGGTGTTGGAAGGAAGCTTTTCAAGTCTTCGCAAGGCGAGACCTTGGATCGCGGCAACATTTGAAGAGTGCATAGTGAAGTATTGCTTTAAGTCTAAAAAACATATCTGAACTCCGCCGTACCCAGCAGCGCCTGCACCAGTGTCTGCAGATCCAATTCACCCGCATCGCGCACCTCCTCGCTGGACGGCTCTCGTCCAAGGACAAGTCGATAGACACCTTTGACATCCTTCCCGGTCTTGCCAGCGATCTCAGCTGAGAGTTCATCCACCATCGAGTTGTTCATAAAAAACAAAGCTTGCGGTGCCACCGTCGTCACATCGCGCTGCCCCTTGATCTGCGTCGGTCCGGGAAAGTCAAAAGTACTAAAAAGCTCCGGCACATTGTCCCGCACCACTGGCAGATAAATCGTTCGGTATGGATCTTCGATGCTGAGCAGTCCGCGCGTCACTCCATGCCGCCCTTTGCCTCCGGTTCCCACCACCTGAATGCCTTCAGGTCGGTCAAGCGCAAGCTTGCCCGCCAGTTGCAGCAGCGTGTCCCGCAGCGGTTCCAGTTCCAGTCGCTTCGGATTCATCCGCCACCGCAGCTTGTTCCCAGCATCCGGGTGTTCAGGATTTCCCGTGCTCGCCAGGCGGTAGGTGCGGCTGAGCATCAGCGTGCGGATCATCTTCTTCACCGACCACCCGCCCTCGACGAAACGAATCGCCAGATGATCCAGCAGTTCAGGATGCGTGGGATCACTTCCTGTGGTGCCAAAATCATCCACCGTTCGCACGATGCCTTCACCAAACAGATGCTGCCAGATGCGGTTCACCGCCACCCGCGAAGTCAGCGGATGCGTGGGCTGCGTCATCCATTGCGCCAGCTCCAGCCTCCCGGAGGACTGAGCCGGAATCTTCGGCAGCGGGGGCAGGGCGGGAATGCCGAACTTGCCCCGTTCCGGAGCGGCTTCGCGGTCAGACACCTTGCCACCCACCGCGAGTTCGCAGTCCTTGATCTCGCCCTCGATCACGCCCATGCAGAAATGCGGGTCGTGGTCATAGCGGACGGTTTCCTTCGGATTGCCCATCGTTCGGATGTCATCCATCGAATGCACGCCCGCTGGCAGCTTCGTGGGTGGGCCGACGCGTTCGTTAAGCGCGGTGGGCAGATCCACCAGCGCCTCCGCGCTCACATAGCCACCGCGCGCCTCATCATTGCGGTTCGGCGTGCCGCTGAGCGTGCGGCTGCTGTGAAAAATGCCCGCCAGCGCATAGTAGTCCTTCTGGCTCACAGGTTCCGTCTTGTGGTCATGGCACCGCGCGCAGCTCAGTGTCAGCCCCATGAAAGCACGCGACACCACATCAATCTGATCATCCACCTGATCCAGCAAAAACTGCTCGTAGCTGCCTTCCTGAAGATCCATGCTGCCGAGCGCGAGCATGCCCGTGCCGACAATTTGATCCCGCTTTTGCAGCACCGTGGTTGCAGGCAGCAAATCACCCGCGATCTGTTCGGCGACGAAGCGGTTGTAAGGTTTGTCGGCGTTGAGAGAATCGATCACCCAGTCGCGATAACGTGCTGCATACAGGAACGGCGCATTCCACACCCGTCCCACACTGTCCGCATAGCGCACCACATCCAGCCAGTGCCGTGCCCACCGTTCGCCAAAACGTTCGCTCTGGAGAAACGCCTCCACCACCTTCGCAAACGCCACATCATCCGGCGCGCTGTCATGCACAAATCGTTCCACCTCCTCCTGCGTCGGCGGCAGTCCCAGCAGGTCAAACGACGCACGCCGAATCAGCGTGAGACGCGAAGCATCCCCAATCGGATGCAGGCTGTCCTTCTCCAGCCGCGCGAGAATGAAACGATCAATATCATCCTTCGGCCACGTCGCATCCTTCACCACCGGCACCACCGGACGCAGAATGCGTTGGTACGACCACGGCGTGGCGTTTTCATATTTCTCAGCGGCAAAGGTTGAAGTGCAGCAGAAGAGCGCCGCAATGAAGAGAATGGCGTGGAGGTCGTGCATGGGTCTGAAATAAACGCGCCAGCGTCCTGGAGTGCGCCGGTCCTCCGGCGCTCTCGAACGTCCAACGGCCTGTGCAGAGCTCCAAAACATCCTCGCGTTCATCGTGAGCCTCCTTTTTCTTTCAGCCACGTGCTCAGCGCCTTCACATTCTGCACAAAATCGAGGCTGTAGATCACACCACCCGCAGGCCGCGTTTTCTTCCCGCCTGCATCTCTCATCCAGCCGCGTTCCTCATCGGTCACGGCCCAGGAGCCATCCGCCTTTTGCTCCTTCAAGATCGCCTCAATAGACTTGTTCTCGGATAACAAACTGGATGAGCGCGAGCAGAAAGTGGCAGGGGCGCTGCGCTCAGGATGGGTTGCAGGCTTGGGTGGCTAGGTGGTGATTCCACAAGCCTGCGCTCACGAGGGCCACCCGGTCAT